>NZ_BSDA01000034.1:0-215 GCF_036985185.1 Hydrangea phyllody phytoplasma | reverse complement strand
GATTTTAGGTCTAATCAAAGCTTTAAATAATTACCAAGATTTAGGATGTGATTTTATTGTCTATGCTACCCAACAATTAAAGGTAAAATCACAGAACTTATCAGAGGCCTACAAGCTACTTCTACTTCCAGAGAAGTTTTTCGGAAAGAAAAACAAGTAAGTAATATTCCTTTTGAAGAAACACAACCTCAAACTATTAATATCAACAATCTAAC
>NZ_BSDA01000033.1:0-215 GCF_036985185.1 Hydrangea phyllody phytoplasma | reverse complement strand
CAAGAAGCCAAAGATAAAATCAAAGAGTTATTGGATAACAATGAAACAAAAATTAAAGAAATAAAAGAAAAATTAAGTGAAAATACCGAAAATATCACTATCTTAAAAGGGAAATTAATTCAATTAGAAAAAGAAAAAGAAGCCAAAGAAAAAGAAATTAAACAAAAACAAGAAGAACAAAATTTAGCATCCCCTGATGATAAGATTAGATTACA
>NZ_BSDA01000032.1:0-258 GCF_036985185.1 Hydrangea phyllody phytoplasma | reverse complement strand
AATTATTTAAATGAATTATCTGATTTGATGCCTTCTCCTCGGCACTTAGAAACATACATTGATTTAATTAAAGAAACATCTTTAAAAAGAGAAATTGGCGGTATTATTGCTAAATTATCCCAAATTGCAAGAAGCAAAATAGCTCCACAAGAGATTTTAGAATTAATAGAAACAAATACTGCAAAATTAAGAAAAAAACTCACTCCCAAGTTTAAAGATTTAAAAAGTTGTGTTTCTAAAGTAATCAAAGACATTTTG
>NZ_BSDA01000031.1:0-264 GCF_036985185.1 Hydrangea phyllody phytoplasma | reverse complement strand
TTTTAAAAGAAAATTTAAAATTAAAAAATCAATTAAATAATACAAAAAAACCTTTAATTGTGGAATCTATTGATGACACTGAAAATGATTTTTAGTTTTAATTTTTTAAAATATTTAATTTCCTTTGATTTTAAAGATTTTTTTTATTTATTATATAGTATTTTTTATAGTATTTTATTTACTAAATCATCTTTTTTATTTGGTTTTAATGTTGGTTGGAATATTAATTTTATTAATATTTATAATATTATAAAAACTATATTT
>NZ_BSDA01000030.1:0-264 GCF_036985185.1 Hydrangea phyllody phytoplasma | reverse complement strand
CAAATTTTTAGACCATCAAAAAAAATCTTTTATTTGAAAAAATTGAAATTAGTAAATGTAAAGTTTTTTATAAAGGTACTTTTGATAAAAAAGATTATGTTAATAAAATTGTTTCATATGTTAGTAAATATGTTTCTAAAAATGATAAACAAATTGAATCAAATTCTAATAAAGGAATTGATTTTTATAGTCGTCATTTGTTTGGATTTTCTCGTACATGTTTTTCTTGTCCTCAAAAATCTTTTTTGGCATTATTTCCTTATG
>NZ_BSDA01000029.1:0-266 GCF_036985185.1 Hydrangea phyllody phytoplasma | reverse complement strand
AAAAAGTAAGTATAATTTTAGTGATGAATTACATTGTGTAGTAAATAAATATATTAAAAATGGACAAATTACTGTTAGAGAGTTTGGAGCTTTAATTAGGATAATATCTCAAATGGGTAATTATTTGGGTATATATAAAGACCATGTTAATAGAATGATTAAAGAATTTGGAGAACATGGAGGACTTAATTTTTCTGAAGGACTTTTTGATGAAATAAAAAAAGATGATGATAATGAAAAAAAAGAAAATAATAATTTAGATGAAA
>NZ_BSDA01000028.1:0-418 GCF_036985185.1 Hydrangea phyllody phytoplasma | reverse complement strand
TTCTAATTCTTGTTTATTTAAATTAGATTTAATTTTTTCAATAAACAATTCATGATTAACTTGGTTTAGCCAAATTTGATGAGGGGTTAGATTGTTGGCTTTGAAAGATTGGGTTTGTTTTTCTTCAAAAGGAATATTATTTACTTGTTTTTCTTTCCGAAAAACTTCTCTGGAAATAGAAGTGGTTTGTAGACCTCTAATAAGTTCTGTGATTTCACCTTTAATTGTTTGGGTAGCATAGACAATAAAATCACATCCTAAATCTTGATAATTATTTAAAGCTTTGATTAGACCTAAAATTCCTTCTTGGTATAAATCCTCTCTTTGAAGTGCTTTAGGGAAATATTTAAATTGTTTAACTATTTTTTTTACTAATGGTAAATGCATTTCGATTAATTGATCGCGAATTGCTAAATTC
>NZ_BSDA01000027.1:0-474 GCF_036985185.1 Hydrangea phyllody phytoplasma | reverse complement strand
TTGAAATTTTAAAAGTTTAATCTTTATCAATCCAGTCAAACAATACATTGCCCTTTATACGAATAAATTTAATACTAAAAATGATGAAGAATCATCAAAATAAAGAGCAATAGGATAAAATAATATTAAGACCAACTTTTAAGTTGGTCTTTTTAATTAATTTAAATGAAATGTGATATCTTCTTAAATAAACAATCAAAAATTTTTTTACAATTTTGGCATAAATTTAAAAGAATCATTTTTTAAACTAATTTAGACCCCCTCATTTGAGGGGTCATTTTTTTACTTTTAGGACTATTTTTTTTGACTACTTTTTTTGGTTTTTTTGTCTCTTCCCATCAAATTCGCTAGTGTTTATGGTAAGCAATTTGCCCTTTAACCCTGTTATTATCTGGCATAACCGACCTAAAATCAAAAACTCCGCATAATCTCGTAAAAAATTTAATCCATGTCGTTTTATAGGTGAGTTTTTCG
>NZ_BSDA01000026.1:0-563 GCF_036985185.1 Hydrangea phyllody phytoplasma | reverse complement strand
ATATAATTAAAGAAATAGAATTAAGTTCATTTCCAATTGTTAATTTTAACTTTTCTAATATATTTGAATGGAATATTAAACAAAGAGTTAATGAAAGAAATATTAAAATTCCACATAATTTAACTTTGTTGTTTAAATCTTATATGAATTCAAATCAATTTCAAAATTCTAATTATTTTAGTTTAAATTTATCTAGTATTCAACCAAAAAATTATTTTCTTAATAAGAATTTTAAAAAATATTTTAAGTTACAAAAACTTAAATTAAAAAAAATCTTAAAAAAGATTATGAAAAAAAAGATATTAAAATATTAAATAAAGTTGAATGTCAATATTGGTATAGATATCTTGAAAATAATTATATTCAAAGTTTACAACTTTTTTCTTAATTTAATTTGATTAAATTAGTTTAAATTAAATATTTTTAATTAATTTTGCTGTCCTAATATTGGACGGCTTTTGTTGTTGTAAAAAAATAAATAAAATTATTTATAAATTATAAAAACTTAAAAAAACTTTAAATTATTGAAATTATTAATGTTATAATATAGGTAATAAGAAAAA
>NZ_BSDA01000025.1:0-595 GCF_036985185.1 Hydrangea phyllody phytoplasma | reverse complement strand
GCAACACAAGTAAAATTTATCAAAACAAAATCATTTACTAAATTAAAAAAATATATAAAAAGGAAATAAATAATATGAATTATCAAAAAAAAACAACTACTTATTATAATGTTGATGGTAAAACAATTTGTGGTATTCATGAACATGCCCCTGATACATGGAATTTTATTAAAACAACTTGGTTTAATAAAGATGGCAAAACAATTGATTGTATTACTGAATATGATCCCATAACAGAAGAACTAATCAAAGAAACCTATTACAATCCTGACAGAACAATTAAAGAAGAAAAAACTTTTTAATCAATATAGAAACTAAACCCCTTTTTGAAGGGGTATTTTTTATACCCAAATTAAAAAAAGGAGTTTGAAAGATGATTGAAGCAGAACGCGCTTTGTTGGGGGTTGTCCTTTTAAACCCCAAAATAATTTCTTCAGTTTTTAATGAAATTACAGAAACTGACTTTTACAGTCCTCATCATAAAAATATTTTTAAAGCCATGAAAATATTACATCAAAATAATAAAGAAATTGATTATTCTTCAGTAAGTGCTATTTTAGAAAATGAAAAATTATTAAAACAAATAGGAGGAATT
>NZ_BSDA01000024.1:0-720 GCF_036985185.1 Hydrangea phyllody phytoplasma | reverse complement strand
CATATAATATGATTAGTATTCTAAGACGAGCGTAGCGAACTAGGCGGCCAGCCGAAGTGCACTACAATTAACTATTACCCTTGTCCTATGAAGTCCCCTTTAGGGGATTTAGGGGGTATTTTAATTTGACCGTTAAATTTTTTAATTTGACGGGCACATGGTTAGATAATATATTTTATCTAAACATTATATGTCATGATATAATATAATAAATTTATTATTTATAATTAAATATAAAAACCCTTGATAGGTTTTTATATTTAATTATTATCTTTAATATTAGGTTAAACCCGAATTAAGTATTATTTATCACAACCCAATTCAAAACAGCCTTGGAGGGCTTTTTGAATTGGTGTTTAGGTTTACCCACGGGTTTAACCTAATAAGAAAGATGTACACTATATATATAGGCCGAAAAAATGAAAAACTCACCTATAAAACGACATGGGTTTCATTTTTTTACACAATAATGCGGAGTTTTTAATTTTGGGTCGGTTATGCCATATAATAACAGGGTTAAATGGCAATATCGTCACCATAAACACTAGCGATTTTGTCTGGAAGAGACAAAAAAATGAAAAAAAGTTGTCAAAAAACGATCAAAAAAATCTCCCTTAAAAATAAAAAAATGACCCCTCATTTGA
Organism: Hydrangea phyllody phytoplasma; assembly: GCF_036985185.1. Taxonomy (NCBI): domain Bacteria; kingdom Bacillati; phylum Mycoplasmatota; class Mollicutes; order Acholeplasmatales; family Acholeplasmataceae; genus Candidatus Phytoplasma; species Hydrangea phyllody phytoplasma. Next base: position 76 of record NZ_BSDA01000024.1, on the reverse strand, counting down.
GGGGGTCTAAATTAGGTTAAAAAAATGATTCGTTTTAATTTATGTCAAAATTGGAAAAAATAAAAGTAAGTGTTTT
>NZ_BSDA01000023.1:0-744 GCF_036985185.1 Hydrangea phyllody phytoplasma | reverse complement strand
GATTATTTAAATGAATTATCTGATTTGATACCTTCTCCTCGACACTTAGAAACATACATTGATTTAATTAAGGAAACATCTTTAAAAAGAGAAATTGGCGGTATTATTGCTAAATTATCTCAAATTGCAAGAAGTAAAATAGCTCCCCAAGAGATTTTAGAATTAATAGAAACAAATACTGCAAAATTAAGAAAAAAACTCACCCCCAAGTTTAAAGATTTAAAAAGTTATGTTTCTAAAGTAATCAAAGACATTTTGGAAAACCACAATAAAAATAAATTAGTTGGAGTTAAAACAGGATTTAATAATATAGATGATTTAATTGGAGGCTTTAAACCAGGACAATTAAATATTTTAGCTGCAAGAACAGGAATGGGCAAAACTGCCTTTATGTTAAATTTGGCTGTCAATATTGCTAAAGTTTTTCAAAATATCCCTAAAAAACATAATATTTTGATTTTTAGTTTAGAAATGACATCCGAAGAATTAATTAAACGTTTAATCAGCTGTGAATCTCAGATTAGTATCAAAAAAATGGAACAACAACAATTAACTCGTGAAGAAAAGTTACAATTATTGCAAACAGAAGAAAAATTAAGTGAATTAAATATTTTAATTGATGATGACAGAAATACCAAAATAGAAGAAGTTAAAAGAAAATGCTGTCAATTAAAATTTCACCAAGGACTTGATATAGTTTTTATTGATTATCTACACCTTTTAAGAGATGACCAATTTCTTAAT
>NZ_BSDA01000022.1:0-821 GCF_036985185.1 Hydrangea phyllody phytoplasma | reverse complement strand
CATTTAACTTTCTATCTAGATATTGACCCCCAAACAAAATTACACCGAAAACAAACCCAATCAAATCATAAATTAGACTTAATCGAACAAAAACCACTAATTTATTTTGAAAATGTTCGTCAAAATTATTTAAATCAAAATAAATACTGTAATGATGTAAATTGTAAACACCAAAATTGCAAGTATTTTTTAATTAATGCAACCAACTCACAAAAAGATAATTTAACCCAAATAATTAAAACTTTAATTAATAAAAAAATATTATAAAAAAGGAGACAACAAAACAATGACTAAGAAAGAATTAATCAAAGAAGTTGCAAAGCAACTAAAAACTTCAGTTGCCAAAACCGAAGAATTTTACAATTCATTTGAAAATACCTTAATTGAATCAATCACATCCAACGAAGAGGTAGTTTTATCACCTCAACTCGGCAAGTTCGTCCTCAAATCCCGCAATGCACGCGCGGGACGAAACCCCCAAACAGGTAAGAGAATCAAAATCCCTTCAAAAACTGTGGTAACTTTCAAATTATCAAAAAACCTCAAAGATAAAGTCAAAACCCTTAAATTAGAATAAAAAGGAGATAAAAACATGAGTGATCGAATGACAGAAGTATACCGTGGGACTTATTTCAAAGACTGTAGCAAACCAATAACCAAGAAAAAAATTAACAAACATGCCCGCCCAAAAGGCAAATGGCTTAATTTAGACCACCCCAGAAAAACTTTTAAAAACAAAAAGAAATCGTTTAAAAAACGAATTAAAATTCTTAAAAATTATTAAGAAAGGTAAAAAAATATGTGGTTATTTTCAATAGTTA
>NZ_BSDA01000021.1:0-918 GCF_036985185.1 Hydrangea phyllody phytoplasma | reverse complement strand
TTGCTGAAAGGTTGCGTTTATTCGCGCCCTTAAACTTTAATACATTAAAAAAATAACAAAAAAATCAATAATTACATTATTTTTAACATTTTTTACTCAAAAAAAAAAAAAGAGTAAAATAAAAGTAAGGGATATTGTTTGTACCCTAATAAGTTAAAAAAGGAGAAAAATTAAAATGAATTATCAATCACACAACCAAACGAAATCAGTTTGGAAAACTACCCTTGTTATTGTGGCAGTTTTGTTAATTTGCGCGGGGCTTCTTTGGCTTTCCGTAAATTTCGGCACCAATAAGAAATTATCATCTCAAGGCAGAGATGATAATGTTGGTAGTAACTATTACCCCCACCAATCTAACACAAAACCACTAAAACCACATAATGATAAACCTTCTTATCCCATCGAATCCACTACTACTAAAGCTAACCAACCCAAACAACAAATCCCAAATAACAAACCCAATGTAGAGTACGATCCCCAAACAGGGAAGGAAATCAAGCGGACCCCTTGATTCAGAAATACCCCTCTCGCTTTGATTTAAATCCAATTAGGGTTATTTACCCTTAGGATTGATTTAGACACCCTTTAAATGAGGAGTTTTTTTATTTTTTCGGCCTATATATATAGTGTAGGGATAAAATATTTAAAAAAAATATCTTTACAAACTAACAAAGTAGTTTGTAAAGATAAGAAATTATCTATTTAATTTTAAGTCTTAAAGAGTAATTTTGAAATAAAAAAGTGTCTAAAATAATGGAACAGTGCAATTTGTTATTGATATAAATAGGAATATATACGTTTAAAAGTGATTAAATTCACTTTTTTTATAAAGTGTTTAAGATGCTAATTTGTTTTCTTAGATTAAATACTTAAATTAATTGGGCGCGAATAAACGCATCATTACAGCAATCTAGCCAG
>NZ_BSDA01000020.1:0-1023 GCF_036985185.1 Hydrangea phyllody phytoplasma | reverse complement strand
ATAATTTAATAAATATATTTTAAAATTAATTTTTAATGCATTTTTTAGTTATAATTATTTTTGTAATGAATAAAAAATATTAAGATAATTGGGGTTAATGATGCAAAAATTAAAGAAAAAAATAAAATTATTACAAAATATGGTTTCTCACATTCAAACTATTAATAAAAAAATAGTTTTTAAACTGGTTAAACAATTTGCAAAAGACCTAAATTTAACTACCATTTTAAAAACAATTCGTATTAATCGAAGTACTTATTATTATTGGCTAAAAATTGAAAAAAAGTTAAAATTAAAAGAAACAAAACATTTTTTGCAACAACAACGTATTCAAACTTTATGTTTACAACATGAATATTTTTACGGTCATCGTAAAATTACTGATTTATACCAAGAAATTTTTAATGAATTTATTACTAAGAAAAAAGTTTATCTTATCATGAAAGAAAATAATATTTGTTGTAAGTTAAGGCCTAAAAAAAATAAATATTATTATAAAAATTTAGAATCTAACCTCAAAGTAGTCCCAAATTTAATTAATCAAAACTTTACTACCTCCCAACCCATGAAAAAACTATTTACCGATATTACTTATTTTCCCACTCCCCAAGGATTTATTTATTTTTCGTGTATTATTGATTCTTTTAATAATCAAATTATTGCCTCCCACACTTCAAACCGACAAAATAAAGAATTAATTTTAAATACAATCAAAAAAATTCCTACTTTAAAAACCCCTTGTATTATTCATTCTGACCAAGGTAAAGTTTATCAATCTCTAAAAGTACAAAAAGTTTTAACTAAAAAAGGGTTTTTAATTAGTATGTCTCGTAAAGCAACCCCACGTGATAACGCTGTCATTGAAAATCTTTTTGGCCAGATGAAAAGTATTTTATCCAACCAACATCCCTTTTTATTCCAAAAAACACCAAGTAAAATCAAAAAAATTATCAACCAATTCCCTTCTTTTTGGAATAATAAATGGTTATTAACTAAATTAAACAATTTATCTCCTTTGCAATA
>NZ_BSDA01000019.1:0-1118 GCF_036985185.1 Hydrangea phyllody phytoplasma | reverse complement strand
TACATTTTGACTAATGGGATTTAAATGTTTATAATATTTTATATTATTTTTATTCATAACAGATGCATAAGCATTAGCCCAAAGCAGAGTAATTTTTGGCACTTTAAAATTATTTTTCTCGTAATAATTTTGAGGTATTTTAATATTACCTTTTTTATCTATTTTATGCATTAAATAATCATCATAAAAAAATACTCTTATTCCCTTTAATAGGTCGGTTTTTCAAACACAAAGCATAATCTTTATCAGTACACAAATAACGAGAATATACGCCAAAAGAATTTAAAACATCAATATTAAAAATAATATGGTAATGAATAACTCCTAATTTAGTAGTTTCCAAAGACCAAAAATATCGAAAATCTTGCATTTTAGAATAAACCAGCTCTTTTTGAGAGAATTGTTGAAATAAATTTGATAAATAACTTTTTCTCACTAAACGAATAAAACGTTTCCTTACTTGCCCCATAATATCAGGTTCATGAGTATATTTTATAGTTTTACCTTGTAAATCATCATAAGGAGCTGTCAAAGTAATAAAAGATATTTTTTTAGAATCTTTGAAATTATATAAAAGTTTATCCTTAGCATTTTGTGAAGAATCTCGATAATGCCTTAAAATTTTTGATTTTGGTTTAATTTCTTGCAATTTATTTTCTTTTAATTGCTTTTTTAAAGAATAATCAAATTTCAAATCATCATCACTTAATGACAAATACCTTTCTTCTTTTTTTTCTTTTAAATGTTTTTTATAATATTTAATTCGTTCCAAAGGTTCAAACATAAAATAATTAAACCCTTTTAAACGAGTCTCATAACCATTATCTTTTTTTTTACTTTATAAATATTTTTAGAAATTTCCTTAAATAAAACACATAATTTTAAATAACATTTCTTATAATAAGATTCAGTAATTTGATTAAATTTATGTTGTTTTTCTAATTGGTTAACTTTTTCATTATAAATTTTAATAGTAGTAGATAATTCATCATAATTTTCTATATCTTTTGAATTAGGTAAACAAATTTTTAAATAATCTAAATCAAAAATTTTATCATTTAATCCTTTTATAAAATCATCAGAAATTAATTCTTTTTTTATTAAGGAATAAAAATAAT
>NZ_BSDA01000018.1:0-1493 GCF_036985185.1 Hydrangea phyllody phytoplasma | reverse complement strand
CGGTTTTCTTTTTTATTAATTTTTAATCTATCAATTTCTTGTTTTTTTTCATCTAGTAATTTTTGTAGTTCTTGTTGTTGTGGTTTTAAATTTTCTATTTGAGGTTGAATAGAATTTAAGTGAGATTGGTGTTCGTCACATGTTTTTTGGTATTGGTTAATAACACTTTTTTCTTCATTTAAAAGACCTAAGCTCAATTTCCAACTATTTTTTAGTTTATTTATTTCTTCTTGTTCTCTTTCTGATAGATCTGATGGTAATTTAGAAGTGTCAGTAGGTTCGGTAAAAAGATAAGTTTTAATTTGTTCTAAACGAGCAGCAGTGGTTTTAATTTTCGGTTGGGGTGGTTTTTCCGTAGAGCGTTTAGATCTGGAAGGAGTTGGGGTGGTTTCAGGTTCTAAGGAATCTTTTTTTGGAGTTTGTCCTAAAGGAGAAAAAGAATTTTTTTCGTTTTTATAATCATTAAATCCTTGGTGAATGCCTATGATAATTGCTATTCCAAAAAGTAAAATGATAATAATAGTTACTAAATGTTTTTGAAAAAAGTTGGGTTGCTTCATAATTTATTTACCTTTCTTGATAATGGCTATAATTGATCATATAACCTATCACCATTATACAATTTTATTAATAAAATAATTATTTATTTGGAATCATAACCATTTCAGGTATTTTACCAACTCGTCTAGCTTGAATGCGTTGTTGAGCGCGAGCGTAACTTGGATTTTTTTGTTTTAATTGGTCTTTTAAAACATTACACTCTTCTTTTTTAGTTTCATATTCTTCTTCTAAGTTGGTCTTTTTATCACATAATTTGCGATTAGCTGAAACTTCAGATAATTTTTCATTCAATTCATCGATGGTTTTAGCATATTCATCAATAACTGACTGTTCTTGTTTTTTTACGTCTTGAACTGCTTTTAAAGATTGACCTAATTCTTTTTCTAAATTATCTTCATTTTGTCGGAGTTTATAACCACCTAATTTAGTTTCGTAATCTTTGTAGTCAGCGTCGAGTTTGCCTAATTCACGGTTAATATCTTGAGTATACATTTCTAAAGCTTCTTTGGTAATCATTGGTGGATGTTCTTTGTTTTCATTAGCTACTTCATTATACATGTGCCATAAACGGTGGCCTTCGTGAAGAACTAAAGTAGTTTTTGACATACCTTGGGCGAAGCTACGTGTAAAAGTAGCTGTTTTGCCTATAATTTTCATACCATATTTAGAAGGGACTAAGTCGGTAACTTTATCAAAAGCTTTAAAACCCCATTTGACAATATTTCCCAGTGATGCTTCATTTTCTTTTTCATAAGTTAGCGCACGATTATACATTTCTTCATATTTTAACTTTAAGTCTTTGTATAAATCTCGTTCAGTTTCTATTGCTTTTAATTTTTCTTTGACTGCATCAATTTCTTTTTGGATTTCATCACGGCGTTCTTCAACTGATTTGATTTGGTTAAATAATTTTTTATCTCCTTCAGTTAAAT
>NZ_BSDA01000017.1:0-1555 GCF_036985185.1 Hydrangea phyllody phytoplasma | reverse complement strand
CGTTTATTATTTTCCTATTGTCATTGAAGCTTATTATTTGTTCGTTGGTTCTCCTTCTATGGCACTGTTTACATAGCACCATAGTTGCTTTATTCATCACGCTTTGCTAGTTGCGATTTCGCACTGTCTTAGTGTGGTGTATTTCCAACTTAACGTCATACCTTTGGCACATTTCACATTCTTCCGCTTTTAAACGGTCTGTGAGATGTGTACGACTTAGGTATATATTCGGATTAGGAATGATATCAAGGTTAATATCCTTATATCTTCTCATCCTTTTAATCCTATCCCAGGTGTACTTCGGCCAGGTTTCATATCTTGGTTTTGTTTTTATCGTGTACTTGACACCCCAAGTCCCCTGACCTCGGTTCAATTTCTTACGGACTCTGGCGATGGAAGTTTTGTATTTCCCCGCTATTGTCTTTAAACAAGAGTACTCTGCAATATAGGCCAACTTTGTTAACTGATTCAGGTTTCTTCCATATGCGAAGTATCTGATTATACCTTCAGCCACTCTTTTATATGACTTAATTATTTCTAATTCGTCTCTAAAATGTAGTTGTCTATCATGTATAATCTTTCTCTTCTTAGAGTCCGTCATCCATTTTTTGCATCTTTTGTCTATCTCATCCTTCGGAATTCCGATATCGGTTTCTCCGTTAAGCGTTTTCCTTGCAGATTTATTTTTAGACGATGCCGTTGGGTTGACTCTTATGAGGTATGAAAGAAATTTTGTTCCCTTTTGTGCTGGTACGATTTTGGATTTGTCATAAGATATTGACAATCCTAAATCCCGTACTAACCAGGATACCACCTTTTGTTGTAGTTCGTTGGCCTGTTCCATTGTTCCTGTACACCCGATGATGAAGTCGTCCGCATAGCGAATGTATTCTACTCTAATGTTTGGATTTATGTTAATGTCTCTCGCGACTTTAGCTTTTCTTACAAGTCCTAAACGTTGTAATTTTCTATATTTAGGATTGACTTTCCTTTTTGGTATTCCTTGTTCTATTAGTTTTTCCATCTTTTCGTCAATTTGATGAAGGTAGATGTTAGCTAATAAAGGAGATATAATTCCACCTTGGGGAGCGCCCGAGAAGGTCTTTTGAAAAACCCAGTTATCCATTATGCCTGCCTCCAACCATTGTTTTATGGTTTTGAGGGTTTTGGCTTTACGGATGTCTTTGCTGAGAAGTTTTAACAATATGTCATGATTAATTGTGTCAAAGAAGCCTTTGATATCAATTTTTATTAACCATTTTATTCCCTTAAATCTCTCCTTAATGCGTTTAATTGCATCATGTGGTGATTTGTTAGGTCTAAATCCATAGCTCCATTTTGAGAATTTTACTTCATAAAATGGATTGAGTAGTTGGTACATTGTCTGTTGGATTATTCTATCCTCCATTGTCGGGATACCTAATGGTCTTTTATCTCCGTTAGGTTTGGGGATATAAACTCTCCTGAGGGGCTTGGGTTGGTATTGATTGGTTCTGTATTTATCATTTAACCCGATAATGTAGTTCCAATCTTTTCCGTCAATAGTTTGACCGTC
>NZ_BSDA01000016.1:0-2546 GCF_036985185.1 Hydrangea phyllody phytoplasma | reverse complement strand
ATTAAGTTAGTCTTAAAAAATTTTTAAAAAGTAAAAAGTTGTCCAAAGTTTTGGAACACCTCATGGGTATTAATGCATCTTTATGTTTTTGGGGTCTTTGAAAAAAATGGAACAGTTCAAGGTATTGCTAATAGTGATACAACAGGCGAACTTATCGCTTTAGAATTTGTAGATAATGAATTTGCAGAACCTGCCTTTGAGCCTTTTGGTTTTTTCATTAGACAAGCACAACACAATCCTAAAGTATCAGAAGAAAAATTCCAACAAGCTGTTAAAGATGTTTATAAAAGTTCTGATCAGTCAGAACAAACAAAATATTATAATGAGAATTTTTTAAAACCAGCTACCCAAGATTATATACAAATAAAACAATCAAATAATTCTAATGGTGATAAAAAAACTGAAATTACTTTTTGGCAAAAAGTTTGGAAAACATTACCAACTTATAAAAAACCGTTTGTTTTTTCTTTTATGGTGGCTATTGATAGTGTTATTGTAGGATTTTTAATTACTTTGCTTTTTGTTAAAATTAAGATTTATGCAGAAAAACAAAATAAAAAAAATAATTCTTTATTAGCTTTTTATCTTTATAAAGGGCTATCTAAATTAATTGATGAGTTATTTATTTTTCTAAATGCTGTTCCTATTATGGTTCAAGCATTGTTATGTTGGAATTTATTATCCTTATTTGGTTATTTAAAAAATCCTCCTTATCCTTTTTTAGCTACTCCTTTTATTACTACTTTATTAGTTATTTCTCTAAATACTATTGCTAATTTAACTAATTTATTCATGCATAATATTAAAATGTTGGATAAAGGACAAATTGAGGCTGCTTATTCATTAGGAATGAATCAAAAACAAGTCTTTAAATATATTTTATTTGAACAAGGATTACAAAGAACTAAACCTTTTATTTGGCAACAATTTATTCTAAATATTAAAGACACTGCATTATTTTCTGTTGTTGGATTTATGGGCTTTATTTGGCAAGCAGATAGAAATAAAGTATTTGATTATGATCAAATTACTCCTTATTTTATTGTAAGTATCATTTATTTATTTTTAGTAAGAATGACAAATTATTTAGATAAAAAAACTAAAAAGAAAATGATATAATAAGAAAAAAGCATTTTTTAACATTTTAATAAATATTTATTTTACTTCTTTTATAAATTAAAATCAAAAAACCACCAAACAACCAAACCACACAACCAACAAAACAATTAACTTTTACTATTAAAAGAAAGTATTTAAAAATAAGGAGATATTAAAATTGAGAATTATACCTTATGAACTTTATCCTTATGCCTCTGATCTTGCTTTATGTGCTTTAAGAAAAGAATTTGGTATGTATGATCATTGTTTAAATACTTGCAAAAATAATAAAGCTATGCAACCGTTTTTAGATATGAAAAGAAATTATTTTTATTTATCATTTGATTTATGGGTATTAGAGATGCAACAAAGAAAGCGTTATATTAATAGTTTTCATTTGTTTTATGCCAATAAACACAAATATTGCCTTATTAACACTGATTTTATCTTGATATTGGAGTGTTGTATTCAATGGGAAATAAAAGGATTTATGCCTTACAACACTTCTTTATCTTGGTTTTTGGTGGCATTAAAATGTTTAGAACAACAACAACAAGAAGCCAAATCCCAAACCAACCCCCACCCCAACTTTGTACCAACTCCATCCACTAATTATTATCTAGATTTTTGTATCTATCAAAAGTTATTATTGTGGTACAAACAAACCTTTATGCAAGCCAACGAAAAAGGGAACCTCAAACCTAAACAACTCAATATGGAAGAAGTAAAAAGCTATTTCCAAACACAATTAAAACGAATATAGACTTTCAAATAGCAACAATCCATTGATGGATTGTTTTTTTATTTTTAAGGTTTTTTATTTGTTTAAAGAAACGCAACGCAACAGTTAGACAACAACAAAACGAACAAAACGCTTTTAGTGGTTCTCAAAGTTTTATTTAAAAATATACCATCTCCTTTTTGATCTTTTTTTAATAACAAATTTTTCATCGATATCCCAAAACATTTACAAAAAAATATAATTTTGCACAAAATTTAACAAAAGTATTTTTTTACTTGCCAAATCCTAAAATGTTTGTTATAATATTATAGTAATTATGTTGTGCGTTTTTGAAGCGCAATTTCGACAGACCAAATTTGCCGGAATTCAATCTTAAAACCATCCAAACATTTGCCATTTATTTTAGCAATTATTTTGCCAAATTTCAATTATTTTTTTAATTTTGAAAAAAAAGCAACAAAACATTTGCTATTTGTTTTTTTATGTGATATAATAAAAAAGGTATTGCGATTTTATTTGCTTTGAAAACATTTTTTGAAAGCAAAAACAACAACTTTTAATTATTTTTTAATTATTTGTAACTTGCTAAATTGCATATTTTGATTATTTATTCTTAATTTATTTTTTCACAAATTTTTACCAAAACTACCTTAATCTTTGAAAACTGAAGATGATAATTAACGAATATTTTTAATTATTTTTTAAC
>NZ_BSDA01000015.1:0-3159 GCF_036985185.1 Hydrangea phyllody phytoplasma | reverse complement strand
AATTTTCACTATTCTTATTGTTTCTGGGTTCAAACCTATTTTTAAATTAATTACAAACACTTTAATTTTCATCAAAGATATAATTTTGGCTATCTTTTTCCCCAACAAAAAACTACAAAACTTAGAAATCCAAAATGCCAGACAAGAATATTTAGAGCAAAAATTATTACAAAAAATAGATAAAATCAATGAAACCCAAGAAAAACTCCAATCCCAAATAGAAGTACAAAAAGTCAAAGTTGCTAATTGGAAAGAGAAAAAAAGAAGAAAAAAACAACTTAAATCAAAAAACACCAATTCAATTATAAACAAGGAGGAAGAAAATGAATGATCTAAATTTCGCAATCGGTTTTATAGTTGGCGCTCTATTTACAACTGCTTTAATGTTTATCATTAAAAAAATATTTTTTAATTTTGTACCATTGCCAGAAATCAATCAAAAAAATGAAACACAAAAAGAAAGTAAACCCAAAAAATCATTTTCAATTATTCCAAATCCAAATAACGAATCAAAAGAAAAAAACAATTTAGAAAGTAACAAAGAAATAAATAATTAATACAAAGGAGAAAAAACATGATCAAAAAAATAATAAAAACCAAAAAAACAAATAAAAAATCAACCGAATTAAAAAATAAAAAAGTAATAAATTCAAAATCAAGTCCACCAAGCAAAACAATGGTAGTAAAAGTACCAACCACCCCAGAAAAACAACCAACTCAAACAACTTCCAATAACAACAAAGGCAATTTATTAAAAACATTTCAATATTTAACTATCGTTTTATATTTTATTTTACATGTCAACGTTATTTATTACCAAAACCAAATCCCTTGGTTAACCACAGGTATAAATAATTTAATTGATATCATTAAATCAACCTTAGGAGGTAAATAATCATGAAAAAAACAAACCAAAATCAAAATAACAAAATTATAATTGTCCTGACAATTTTAATTTGTTCTTGTTTTGCAATTAGTTCTTGCGTGGCTCTTAATAATTATTTCTCACGCCAAAGACAAGAAAACATTAAATTAATGAGTAAAAATGATGCCCCTTTATTTGAAGTAAATAGAGTAAGCGGTAATAATGAAGATAAAACCCTTATCCCTTTACCTATGCCTAATTTAAATCCAAATAAATTTCATCACACAGTTACTATCAATCATCAAGCCATTTTGAAAACAAATGGATTTGACATTAGTGTTCCTTTATATCTAAAAATAACTCCAAAATATGACACTCATAACACTTTTTTAAATCCTGAACCACTCTTTAACTTAGAAGTTAAAAATAACAACACACTCTATGATGACACCAATCGCAAACAAATGGTTATCGATAATGATGGCAAATGCAATATCAATATTCAAATTAAATTAGAACAAAACGACTTTGTTCAAGCAACAAATCCACAATTAACCTTAGTTCTTGACTATGAATTAGTGGATAAAAATGGAAACACATTTAACGGTAGTGGCACCACTCTAAAAAACAAAATTACAAATTTAGCTGAATAAAAAAATAAGACTAAGTTAAGAAAACTTAGTCTTATTTTAGAAAGGAAATAAATTATGAAAAACAAAAAACAAACTTCCACCCAACCACTTTTCTTAAAAACAATGACAATAATCATTTTGTTTCTTTTATTTTGGTTAGCAACTTATGTCTGGATTCATCACCAAACTTTAAGTCAAACCGAAAAAGAAATTATTTCTTTTAAAAAAAAATTAGAAGCCACCCAAACTTTAAGTGAAGAAGAAAAAAATATATTAAAGCAAGAATTACAACAAGCAGAAACCAAAAAGAAAGAACAAACTGAAGAAATTGATAATAATTCTTCAACAAACCCAAAACAATTAAAAGCAGAAGGAGTTGTTTTTCAACCTGCTGACTCTCAAAAATTTATAGGTTTTGACAAATTAATTGGGTTTAAAGAAGAATTAAAAGCAGTTCAAGGATTTATTGATTATTTAAAAAACCCTGAAAACTACCAAGGTATTGGCGAAGTAGAATCACCGTTGGGAATTTTAATGTATGGTTGTCCAGGAACAGGTAAAACATTATTAGCAAGAGCACTTGCCAAAGAAACCAATTTACCATTCTTTGAAGTTAATAGTTCCCTTTTTTCCCAAAAGTATAAAGGGGTAGCGCCGCAAATGGTAAAAGATTTATTCACTGATGCAAGAATTGCTGCAGAAGAGTGTAATGGTGCTATCATCTTTTTAGATGAATGTGAAACTATTTTCACTGATTTAAGTATGTTAGAAGCAGGTTCAGAAATCGCAAATGTTGTAAACCAATTCAAAATGGAAATGACTTCCCAGGATAATAATCCTGAAAAACCAATTTTCATTATCGGGGCAACAAACCAATACCATCTGATTGATGAAGCGATTAAATCCCGTTTTGCCTACAATATCGAATTAAAACCAGGAAATAAAACTGAACGACAACAAATGCTAGAATTCTTAATTAAGAAAAGAAAAAATCCTTACAGTGAAGAAACAAAACAGTATTTATTTGAAGTTATTAACGAAGCTTTAGAAAACTTACCACAAAATAAACAATTCTTAAAAGCTAATCGTACCTTAGAAAACTTATTAAAAACTACTGTTAGTATTTTTGCCAAAAACCGTGGTAAAGGTGAAAACAAAAGAAATGAAATTAACAAAGAAGATTTAAAACAGGCTTATCAATTGATTATTTCACCAGATACCACTTTATTAGACCAAATTGAAAACAATTTAACCCCGAAAGGAGGTGAATAATCTATGTTATCGCCATTAGACGTTCTGAAAGGTTTTATTAACTTAAAATCTTATTTAACTTGGTTTTGTTTGATTGCTACTACTGTTTTTGGCCTTTTTTGTTTCATCAAAAACAAATTTTTTCACAATCAAAACACCACAACCCTAAAAAGTTATTTAATTTACTTTTTAATTATTCTTGCCTTATTCAGTTTTCTTTACTTATCTTTCTTTCATAAAACTGAACCATCATCTAAATACACAGGTCAATTAATTGGCAAAATTGGTGAAGCAATTAAAAAATACGATGAAACCATTAATAACTACAATGGTTTAAAAAAAGATTGGGAAAAGGAATTGGAAAAATGTGAAGCGGAATTAAAAGAACTTTACGAACAAAAAGAAATAACT
>NZ_BSDA01000014.1:0-3275 GCF_036985185.1 Hydrangea phyllody phytoplasma | reverse complement strand
ATTTTTATGTGGGAACAATTAACAATTTTAATTTATCCTTTAAAATTATTTAGTTCATTGTTTGATTTTTTAATGCAAATATTAAAAATTTTTATTGATGTTTTTGGTAGTATTATAGGTTATATTAAAAGTTCTATAACAATTCTTACTGGTCAAAAATTAATGGACCCTAGTGAAAGTATGTGGGAAAAATTAAAAGAAATAGCAAAGATAATTTTTAGTGTTGCTGTTGGTGGCTCTGTTATTTATTTTTTGAAAGAAATTAATAATTTTCTTTTAAACTCTTTCATTAAAATAGGTGATTTGTTGTTTAAAATTGTTTTAAGAATATTAGATATTATTTCAATTGTTTTAAAATTCTTTTTATTTTTGTTTAAAAAGGTTATAATAATATTGAGTTTCTTTTTATCATTTTTTATTAATTTCCTATATTTATGGGTATTTGAAAATGCTAAAAAATTTCTTTAATTATTTTTGATAATAGAAAAGAGGTTTAAAAATGTCAAGTTTTAGAATAGGCAATAAACATTATAAAATGATTCCTTTTTTAATTACTACCGGAACATTAATTTTTTTTGTGTTTTGGATAGGTGGGCTTGCTTATAAATATCATTTAGAAACCGAAGAAAGAAGAATATTATTAAAAACTGATATTGAACAAAAAGCAAGGGAATTAAATAGTCAAGTACATGAGGAAATTGAAAAATTAAAAAAAGAAAATGAACATTTAAAAAATGCTCCTTATGAGTTTATAAGAGATAATGGAGAAAAAGAATATTATAATTTATTTACTCACAAATTAGTTAAAAAAATTGATAAAGATAATACAATTTGGGAATATGATAAAAATAATGGTCTTTTGTTGAAAAAAATTGATAGATACAAAAATATTGAAGAATATGGTATACATGGTAAATTAATTAAAAAAACTTTATCAGATGGTGTTTGGATGGAATATAATCCTGTTAATGAAAAATTAATGAAACGTAAAAATATTGATAATTCTATTGAAGAATTTGATGATAATGAAGAAAAGTTTAAAGAAATAGATAAAAATGGTAAAGTTAAATATTTCAAAACTAAACTTTATCAAAATATTTCGGATTTTAAGAAATTAAATTTTACTATTAGACAATTAAAAGATATAGGATTTAGTTTGCAAGAATTAAAAGATGCAGGATATACTTTGGAACAATTTATATCTGCTGGATATACTGAGAAAGAATTAAAAGATGCAGGATATACTGAGAAAGAAATTGATAAATTAACAACTGAACAAGAAATAGTTTATCATACAGATCGTAAAACTATAGCTCATATTAAAATATTTTATTCTAAAACTAAAAAAGAAATTAAAAGAATTATTTATAGTTCAGATGGTAAAACTATAGATTGGATTAATGAATTCAACCCCGAAGGTAAAATAATCAAAAAAACATATTACAACCCAGATGGAACTGTTAAAAAAATTGAAACTTATTAATCATGAATAAAGATAAATAAAAACTAATTGTATCTTTATCTACGTCCCTGATAAATTATATTAATTCGGTTCCGCGGAATGTTAATTTAAATATCACTGTTAATTTTATAATGCCTCTTAAACTCATTATTTTATCTTTTTTTCTTTAATTTTATTCCAATTAGGGTTTTATTTAACCCTAAATCTAATTTAGTTGCCCCAACAAAGCCCCATTTTGGCTTAAATTTAAAAGAAATCATTTTTTTAATCTAATTTAGTTGCCTCAATAAAACTCCTTTACTAAAAAAAACCCTCTTTTTCATACTAAGGGTTAATACCTTCTAAGACGAGCAGAGCGAAGTAGGCGGCCAGCCGAAGTACATTACAATTAACTATTACCCCCTTTCTTATGAAGTCCCCTTTGGGGATTTAGGGGTTTTTAATATTATAAAGGAGAATAAAATGTTATTTAATTTATCAAAAGAACAAAAAGATATTATTAATTCAGATGCTTCTTGTATGTATATACATGGTGGAGCTGGTTCTGGAAAAACTACCATTTTAATTGAAAAATTAAGACAAAAAGAAAAAGAAAAACCTTTAATTTTGGTAGCTACTAATGCTACTAAAAATATTATTTATGATAAATTATTTTCATCATTAAAAGAAGATTATTCTTCTTATAATGATGATGAATTAGAAAAATATTTAAAAGAAAATTATGAAATTAGAACATTTCATAGTTTTGCTTATACTTGTTATTTAAAATATAATATTTTTAATGAAACAGAAAAACAACGAAAATTTATTGATGATGAAACTAAATTAAATATTTTAAAACTGATTTTAAAAGAAAATCAAGATTTAAAAATGTATTTTAAAGAACAAAGAAAATATTCATTTAGAAAGCTTTTACAGGAATTAAATAATTTAATACGTTTGACTTTTCAAAAAGAAAACTGTTATTCATCTATTAAAATTGATGATAAAGTTTTAAAAAAATCTTTTGAATTGTTATTAAATTTGTATTATGAAAAATTAAATTATTATAATTTAATAACTTTTGATGGTTTATTAATTGAAACTAGTGATTTTATTGAATTTGTTGAAAGAAATAATGGTTTAATTTATAATCGTCCTGTTTTTATTGATGAATTTCAAGATTTAAATTATTTTTATTATTTTATTATAAAAGAACTTTTATTTAATAAACCAAATTCTTTATATTGTTTTGGTGATTATACTCAAAATATTTATAGCTCTTTTGGTTCTAGTGAACTTATTTTGGAACTTTTTGTAAAAGATTTTAAACCTCAAAAACATTTTTTAAATGTTAATTATCGTTCTAAAGGCATTAATATTGTTAAAGCAGCTAATGAATTAATTGATAATAAGGAATATTTACAATTATCTTTTAGTGAAAAAAAATATAGAGATTTTATAAATTTTTCTTTTTTTAATAATTTTTATCAACAAGTTAAGTATTTGTGTGAAAAAATTAAAAATTCTTTAATTTATTCTACAACTGTTCTTTGCCGTAGTAATGGTGAATTACAAAAACTTAAAGATGAGTTTGAAAAAAACCAAATTCCTTTTACTATATCTTATAATAATAGTAAAGAAAATGAAATTGTTTTGTCAACGATACATGGATATAAAGGATATGAAAATGAATGTGTTTATTTAATTGGTTGGCAAAACCGAAATGAATCACAAGATAAAGTTTTAGAAAAAAAATTAATTTATACTGCAATAACTCGTGCTAAACATGATATTGAAATTTTAACTTTGAATGATTCTTCTATTTTTATAG
>NZ_BSDA01000013.1:0-4568 GCF_036985185.1 Hydrangea phyllody phytoplasma | reverse complement strand
TTAATTTTAAGTCTTAAAGAGTAATTTTGAAATAAAAAAGTATCTAAAAAAACGGAACACCTCATACATTACAAGAATTAAAACAAGCTCGATTTACAGTAAATTCTTTTGAAAACGTAGGAATGGACTTAAAAAAATTAAAAGAAGCTGGATTTTCAATTGTAAACATACTTGGTAAAGAACACTCTTCTTATTTATTTAGCAATGAACCTCGTGAAAAATATACAGCAACACAATTTAAACAAGCTGGATTTAGTATGTATGAATTAAAAGAGGCTAATTATAGTAAGACAGAATGCCAAACCGCCGGATTTAGTGTAAGTGAATTAAAATATTATTATTAAATACTTTTAGGTTCAATTAAAATTGCACCAAATACAAAAATAATAAAGACTATCGTAAAAGATAGTCTTTGTTATTTTCTTTTTTCATATTTTTAGAGTTTATCTGCAAAAGCAAAACCTTTTCTAAAAAAAGATTTTTTTAATTAAAACAAGCAAAAAAATAGTAAATTCATTTTCTTGAATGTTTTAATGTATAGTTATTAGTTAATGGTTGTTTTTTTTACTTAAAATGCCATTTAATGACAATTGAATAAAAAAAATAATAAAAAGGAAGCTGCTAAGAAATATTTATTTAATTTTTTGTATAAAAATACTAATTTAAAGGAGTAATAATGATGAAAATAAAGGCCTAATATCTTTAATAAAAACTCCAAAAAAGAAAAAAACTTATTATTTGGGGTATATTCGGATTAATTAGTTTAATTACCACTGGATTAATTTATGTCAAAAACGATTTTTCCCTGATCCCCAAAAAAATGAATCAACTAATTTAAAAATTATGTTATAATTTACTATATAATAAATTTTTTTTATTATATGTTTCGATTACTAAATAAAATTTTATATAAAATCAAAAAGAGGTAGCGGTGTAAAAGAGTATTATGTGAAGAAGGCATTCTGTGAAGCATAAGAAAGGTAACCATCGCCGAATAATAATTATGGCAATAATTTATTATGAGATTATAGAAAATATCTATAATATTCTTGCTGTTTTAACAGTAAAGGCGCTTTAATCAAGTCTTTCTCAAACCTTCTTTTAAGAAGGTTTTTTGTTTTATAGGAAGGAAAATCATTTGCTAACGTTATCTTTTTCAAGAATTAAGAATTATTTTAAAGCTAAATATCTTTTTTTAACAATTTTAACTATTATTGTAACTTTTTTATTATATGATGATTTTTATCCTCAAAATATTAAAAACAAAGATGAAAATACTTTAGTTGTAGGAATGGAATGCAATTATAAACCTTATAATTATCTTTCTAATAATAAAGATAAAAAAGACTTGCATCCTTTAACAATAAATGGTAAAGAAAGTGATATTTTAGTTGCTGGATATGATGTTTTAGTAGCTAAAGAATTAGTTGATTATTTAAATGAAAAGTATGATAAAAAAATTAAATTAGTAATTAAAAAAATAGATTTTGATAGTTTAATTCCTGCTTGTCAAAATGGAGATATTGATTTAATTATTGCAGGGATGAGTAAAACAAAAGAAAGACAAGACCAAATTGATTTTACTGATAATTCTTATTATGATGAAGATCAATTTTATGTTATTGTTATAAATAAAAATAACCCTAACAAGGGTGAATTTATAGTTAATGACAAAATTCAATTACCTGGAAAAATGTTATATCAACGAGGAACTTTTTACGAACAAATAGCAAAAACATTAAAAGGAAATGAAGTAGAAGGAATGGACAATTTTGATGTTCAAGCTCAAAAAGTTCAAACAGATTCCAAATATTTTTATTTAGCTGATGCAACTGTTGCCCAAAAACATTTACAAGCTCATAATAATTTAGATAAAATAGAAATTAAAAAAGAAATAATTTTAGATAATAAAATAAAACAAGCCGCTGGAATACTTGCTATTGGATTTCAAAAACAAAAAGACATTAACAAAGAATTTATTAACAACAAACAAATTACCAAAGAATACATTGAAGATTTTTTAACAAAAGAACTTACCTCAGATAAAAGAAAAGAATTCATGCATAAACAAACCTCAGAAAAAGATACATTAAATATATGGTCTATTTTTAAAAATAACTTTTCTCTTTATAAAAGAGGGATTTTAACAACTCTTAAATTTGGGATTTATGGCACTTTTGGAGGATTTGTCTTATCTTTATTGTTAGTTCTTTTCCAAGTGTTAAATATTACCAAAAAGAAAAGTCATTTTTTAATTTATTATTTGCATCAAATAGGATGTAGAATTATTAATTTTTATATATGGATTATTAAAAGTACTCCTATGTTAGTGCAAGCTTTTGTGAGTTATTTTTTCTTAAAAGAGTTTGCTTTTTTCCAAAATGCTACTTGGTATACTCCAATGTTTGCTGCTTATATGGTAATTATTTTAAATACTATGGGCTATATTTCAGAAATTATTACTAAAAATATTTCCTTTTTGGATAAAGGACAAATTGAGGCTTCCTTGTCTTTGGGAATGACACATACTCAAACAATGCGCTATATTGTTTTGCCCCAAGCTATTAAAAGATCACAAACTCCTATTTTAAATGAGTTTATTATTAATTTAAAAGATTGTGTTGTTTTTAGTATGTTAGGTGGAATTATTGATATTGCTTGTGCTTCTAATGCTTTGTATAGTAGTGTTGCAAGCCCTAAACCTTATTATATTTCTTCTATTATTTATTTGATTATTGTAGGAACTGTTATTTTCTTTTTGAAAAAAATGGAAAAAGTAAGACAAGTTTAATTTTTTTTAATATATAAGATGGATCGCGAAAGATGCTTGTTAATCAAGCGGTCTAACGACCCACAGTTCGGCAACATAAGTTCGGTTCGCACAACAAAAAAACAAGAAATTTAAACGCGGAGAACCCCCCGAGATATCCTGCAAGTTGTATTAAAAAACGGAAAATTGCATTTGGAGCGGGACAATTTTATAATAGTTGTGAAGCAAATCTGATTTATTACTATTATTATTTATCTTTTGTGTTTTTCGTGCAAAAAAAAGAGTAGAATAGAAAGTAAGGGAGTTTTTACGCTCCCCCATAATAAACCCAAAGGAGATAAAAATATGAATTATCAAACCATCTCTTAAAAATAATAATAAAATGTGGATATTTCTAACCCCTTGTTGTTGTGGTAGTTATTGTTTTATTAAATAATAATTCACTAACCAAAAAAACTTCTAAATCATAACCAACAATCAAAATCCACCACAAAGACGACGGGGAAACGATATTCTACATTGACGGAAACTCTAATCAAAAAAGACAAAATCTTTTCTTCCAAAAACTTTAATAATTCAATAAGAAAGTGTATTTTTTACAACCTAAATGAACTGAATTTTATTAAATCATATTATATAAACTAACCACACCATCATCATCTCAGTTGAGAAATAAAAAACCAAAGGAGTTATTTAATTAATGTTTAAATTAAAAAAACAATTATACTTATTAAAATTAGTTTCATTAATTTTTTTAGGATTATTGATATTTAAAAGCAACAATTTTTTATATGCCTCTCCTGGCATAAATTTAGATGTAAGAATGGAACAACTCACCGAAGAACGAAATAATTTGGTGGCACAATTGCATAATCATTTTAATGATTTAAGTGTAGATAATGCAACACGTTTAATCAGAATGCAAACTACCAATGATGCCATAGAACGAGTTTCAGAACTAATAACTGAAATACAACAACAATTAATTCTCAGAGATCAATATCGACTTCAAATAGCAAATGATACTCAACAAAATATTAATAGAAGAAATCAAAGCTGATTAAATTTTTAATTTTCTATAAAGGCCCTTCCAGGGTCTTTTTTTATCCCATATCAGAAAAGAGGTCCTCAAATTATTTAAAAACCAACTAAATTTCCTTATATTTAAATGGAAACGAAGGGGAACCATTAATTCAAGTAGTCTAAACGCTCCACAGTTCGGCAACATAAGTTTCGTGAACTTAGTAAAGGTTTTGGAGCATAACCAGTTTGTAAAGTTGTAAAATGCAAATTATCTATCTTTATTATTTTGTTTTTAAATCAAAAACTGATTCTTCTCAAAACCCACTTTCAACTCAAGTTCAAAAATTCGATGGATGGGATTTTTTGAATGAATCAAAGAAACACACCCGCTACAAATCCGACAGTAAAACAATAGACTATATCATCGAATACGATCCTCAAACAGATAACCAAATTAAATTAACCTACTACAAAACCAACAAAACTAATGGCGATGTTGACAGAGTAGTAGAACGACATTATGGAGTGATTGAGGACTAAAATTATCTCCCTTACTTTCTGTTTTACTTTTTGCGCGAAAAAATCGTCAAAAAACCGTATCCTCTAAGGAAATGATGCTTGAATAATGCGGGAGAGAGTATTTAAATAGGCAATAGGCTACATAATATGGTTAGCTCTTTGTTTTAATTCTGAGGCTACTGGAAGTTTATTTTATATACCTTGAATGAGATTCATAATGAGTTAGAATTTGAGGCTTACTTTAAACTCTGGTTTT
>NZ_BSDA01000012.1:0-4939 GCF_036985185.1 Hydrangea phyllody phytoplasma | reverse complement strand
ACCTTAAAATTGACACCAAAAAGCAATTTTTGATGCATCAATTTTGTAACATACGAAGAGTTTGATCCTGGCTCAGGATTAACGCTGGCGGCGTGCCTAATACATGCAAGTCGAACGGAAGTTTAAGCAATTAAACTTTAGTGGCGAACGGGTGAGTAACGCGTAAGCAATCTGCCCCTAAGACGAGGATAACAGTTGGAAACGACTGCTAAGACTGGATAGGAGACAAGAAGGCATCTTCTTGTTTTTAAAAGACCTAGCAATAGGTATGCTTAGGGAGGAGCTTGCGTCACATTAGTTAGTTGGTGGGGTAAAGGCCTACCAAGACTATGATGTGTAGCCGGGCTGAGAGGTTGAACGGCCACATTGGGACTGAGACACGGCCCAAACTCCTACGGGAGGCAGCAGTAGGGAATTTTCGGCAATGGAGGAAACTCTGACCGAGCAACGCCGCGTGAACGATGAAGTATTTCGGTACGTAAAGTTCTTTTATTAGGGAAGAATAAATGATGGAAAAATCATTCTGACGGTACCTAATGAATAAGCCCCGGCTAACTATGTGCCAGCAGCCGCGGTAATACATAGGGGGCAAGCGTTATCCGGAATTATTGGGCGTAAAGGGCGCGTAGGCGGTTAAATAAGTTTATGGTCTAAGTGCAATGCTCAACATTGTGATGCTATAAAAACTGTTTAGCTAGAGTAAGATAGAGGCAAGTGGAATTCCATGTGTAGTGGTAAAATGCGTAAATATATGGAGGAACACCAGTAGCGAAGGCGGCTTGCTGGGTCTTTACTGACGCTGAGGCACGAAAGCGTGGGGAGCAAACAGGATTAGATACCCTGGTAGTCCACGCCGTAAACGATGAGTACTAAACGTTGGGTAAAACCAGTGTTGAAGTTAACACATTAAGTACTCCGCCTGAGTAGTACGTACGCAAGTATGAAACTTAAAGGAATTGACGGGACTCCGCACAAGCGGTGGATCATGTTGTTTAATTCGAAGGTACCCGAAAAACCTCACCAGGTCTTGACATGCTTCTGCAAAGCTGTAGAAACACAGTGGAGGTTATCAGTTGCACAGGTGGTGCATGGTTGTCGTCAGCTCGTGTCGTGAGATGTTGGGTTAAGTCCCGCAACGAGCGCAACCCTTATTGTTAGTTACCAGCACGTAATGGTGGGGACTTTAGCAAGACTGCCAGTGATAAATTGGAGGAAGGTGGGGACGACGTCAAATCATCATGCCCCTTATGACCTGGGCTACAAACGTGATACAATGGCTGTTACAAAGGGTAGCTGAAGCGCAAGTTTTTGGCGAATCTCAAAAAAACAGTCTCAGTTCGGATTGAAGTCTGCAACTCGACTTCATGAAGTTGGAATCGCTAGTAATCGCGAATCAGCATGTCGCGGTGAATACGTTCTCGGGGTTTGTACACACCGCCCGTCAAACCACGAAAGTTGGCAATACCCAAAGCCGGTGGCCTAACTTCGCAAGAAGAGGGAACCGTCTAAGGTAGGGTCGATGATTGGGGTTAAGTCGTAACAAGGTATCCCTACCGGAAGGTGGGGATGGATCACCTCCTTTCTAAGGAAACAATTATCATCTTCAGTTTTGAGAGACTTAAGAAAGTTTTTCATTGTAACTTGCTTGCAAATTGTATTTGCAACATTTTAATCTTTTTAAGATTAAGGGCCTATAGCTCAGTTGGTTAGAGCACACGCCTGATAAGCGTGAGGTCGGTGGTTCAAGTCCATTTAGGCCCACCATAACCACAAATAGGCAAAATCTTAAAAAAGCTCTTTGAAAAGTAGATAAACGAAGGTTAAAAAATCAAAGGAACTAAGGGCGCACAGTGGATGCCTTGGCACTAAGAGCCGATGAAGGACGCAATTAACGGCGAAACGCCACGGGAAGCTGTAAATAAGTGAAGATCCGTGGGTCTCCGAATGGGAAAACCCATTACATTGAAGATGTAATATTCTTCTAATACGATTTATCTTGTTAGAAGAAAGGAAACGCGGCGAACTGAAATATCTAAGTAACCGCAGGAAAAGAAAGTAATAACGATTCTGGTAGTAGTGACGAGCGAACCCGGAACAGCCTGATACCATTTCTAGTTACAAAATTTTAACGAAGTAGAAGCTTTTGGAAAGAAGCACCAAAGAAGGTGACAGTCCCGTAAACGTAAGTTAAAATCTAGGGTATCAATAAGTACGGCGAGACACGAGAAATCTTGTCGGAAGATGGGAGGACCATCTCCTAAGGCTAAATATTTCTTAGTGACCGATAGTGAACTAGTACCGTGAGGGAAAGGTGAAAAGAACCCCGAAAGGGGAGTGAAATAGATCCTGAAACTGTGTGCCTACAATTAGTCAAAGCACGTTAATGTGTGATGGCTTGCCTTTTGCAGAATGAACCGGCGAGTTATGATATGGAGCAAGGTTAAGTTTTAAGGAACGGAGCCGTAGCGAAAGCGAGTCTTAATAGGGCGTTTAGTTGCATGTCATAGACCCGAAACTGAAGTGAGCTAGCCATGAGCAGGTTGAAGTTTAGGTAAAACTAAATGGAGGACCGAACCAGGACACGTTGAAAAGTGTTTGGATGACTTGTGGCTAGGGGTGAAATTCCAATCGAACTCAGAGATAGCTGGTTCTCCCCGAAATAGCTTTAGGGCTAGCGTTGATTTAGTAATTTGGTGAAGGTAGAGCACTGAATGAGTAAGGGCTCCACCTCGGGGTACCGAACTCAATCAAACTCCGAATGTTACCAAATAAAATCAGCAGTCAGACTGTGGGTGATAAGGTCCATGGTCAAAAGGGAAAGAGCCCAGACCGTCAGCTAAGGTCCCAAAATTGATGTTAAGTGGCAAAGGAAGTGAAGACGTTTAAACAACTAGGAGGTTGGCTTAGAAGCAGCCATCCTTTAAAGAGTGCGTAATAGCTCACTAGTCGAATGACTCTGCGCCGAAAATGTACCGGGGCTAAAACATCATACCGAAGCTACGGATTCAAATAACTTCTTAGTTATTTGAATGGTAGGGGAAGCGTTCTGACATCAGTGAAGCCATAGCGGAAGCAGTGGTGGAGAGGTCAGAAGTGAGAATGCCGGTGTAAGTAACGAAAAGATAGGTGAGAATCCTATCCGTCAAAAACCCAAGGTTTCCAGGGCCAGGTTCGTCCTCCCTGGGTTAGTCGGGTCCTAAGGTGAGGGAGAAATCCGTAATCGATGGCAAGCAGGCTGAGATTCCTGCACTAGTTAATCAACTGACGGAGGGACAAAGCAGGCTAAACACG
Source organism: Hydrangea phyllody phytoplasma (assembly GCF_036985185.1). Classification (NCBI taxonomy): domain Bacteria; kingdom Bacillati; phylum Mycoplasmatota; class Mollicutes; order Acholeplasmatales; family Acholeplasmataceae; genus Candidatus Phytoplasma; species Hydrangea phyllody phytoplasma. The sequence continues at coordinate 1,648 of NZ_BSDA01000012.1, read as the reverse complement.
CCCCTTATTGGATTGGGGTATAAAAACTAAGTCTGAGAAAACAGGCAAATCCGTTTTCTCATTTAAAGACAAGGTTTGAAAGTAAAGTGATTGATGTCATACTTTCAAGAAAAGCTTCTAGGGCTAATTGATTAACTACCCGTACCGCAAACCGACACAGGTGGGTAGGTAGAGTATACTAAGACGCGCGAGCAAACTCTTGTTAAGGAACTCGGCAAAATTACTCCGTAACTTAGGGATAAGGAGAGCTTTTATTAAAACTAAAAGCCGCAGAGAATAGGCCCAAGCGACTGTTTATCAAAAACATAGGTCTCTGCTAAACCGCAAGGTGATGTATAGGGGCTGATGCCTGCCCGGTGCTGGAAGATTAAAAGGAGATGTCAGGCAACGAAGCATTGAATTGAAGTCCCAGTAAACGGCGGCCGTAACTATAACGGTCCTAAGGTAGCGAAATTCCTTGTCGGGTAAGTTCCGACCCGCACGAAAGGCATAACGATTTGGGCGCTGTCTCAACAAGAGCCTCGGTGAAATCAAATTACCGGTGAAAATGCCGGTTACCCGCGACAGGACGAAAAGACCCCATGGAGCTTTACTGCAACTTAATATTGAAATTGGAAATAAGATGTACAGGATAGGTGGGAAACTGTGAGAGAAAAACGCTAGTTTTTCTGGAGTTATCCTTGGGATACCACCCTTGTTATTTTTAGTTTCTAACCTGCACATGTGTAATGTGAGGGACAGTGTTTGGTGGGCAGTTTGACTGGGGCGGTCGCCTCCTAAAGAGTAACGGAGGCGTTCGAAGGTTCCCTCAAAATGGTTGGAAATCATTTGTAGAGCATAAAGGCACAAGGGAGCTTGACTGCAAGACTTACAAGTCGAGCAGGGACGAAAGTCGGACTTAGTGATCTTACGGTACCGAATGGAAGGGCCGTGACTCAACGGATAAAAGCTACCCTGGGGATAACAGGCTTATCGCTTCCAAGCGTTCACAGCGACGAAGCGGTTTGGCACCTCGATGTCGGCTCATCGCATCCTGGAGCTGGAGAAGGTTCCAAGGGTTGGGCTGTTCGCCCATTAAAGCGGAACGCGAGCTGGGTTCAGAACGTCGTGAGACAGTTCGGTCTCTATCCGTCGTGGGCGTTGGAAATTTGAAAGGAACTGTCCCTAGTATGAGAAGACCGGGATGGATATACCGCTGGTGTTTCAGTTGGTTCGCCAGAGCCACAGCTGAGTAGCTATGTATAGAAGGGATAAACACTGAAAGCATCTAAGTGTGAAGCCTCCCTTAAGATGAGATTTCCCTATGAGGTCCCTGAAAGACTATCAGGTTGATAGGCTAGAGGTGTAAGAAGAGTGATCTTTTCAGCTGACTAGTACTAATAGACCCATTGACTTTGATTTTTTAAATACCAACGTTTATCTAGTTTTGAAAGATCCTTGGTGCATAAAACTAAGGGGCAACACCTGTTCCCATCCCGAACACAGCAGTTAAGTCCTTAGTACTGACAATAGTTCTTTATTGAGCGAAGATAGGGAGTGCCAAGGTTTGCTTTATAAAAAAGAATAAAAAAGAGGATTAGCTCAGTTGGGAGAGCGTCTGCCTTACAAGCAGAATGTCGGGGGTTCAAGTCCCTCATCCTCTACCAAA
>NZ_BSDA01000011.1:0-7572 GCF_036985185.1 Hydrangea phyllody phytoplasma | reverse complement strand
ATTCACCACGACCAAAAGCAAATATGAATTAAATTAAATCTTAGAATGTGTTTTTTATTTTTTCGTATATATCCAATAATATTGCTGTCTTGCATAAACGAGATACCATAAATCTTTTACTTTTTATTTTTTTATATAACAAATTTAATTTACCATTAACTATAACATAACATAAAAAAGATGCTTAAATAAACTTATTTAATAAATAAATTTTTTGCCTTTAAAATACCTTGCAAAACTGTTAAATTAATTTATTTAAATATTTTTTTATTCACAAAACTTATAAAAATAGAAAACTACCATTTGGTAGTTTTCTATTATAAAGATATTAAATTATTATTTATTTTGTTTTTTAACTTAACGTAAAGAACTGTTCCTACAGTTGAGAAAAGAACAAGTAATACTAAACAAGCATATACTAAAACTTCTTTTGTATTAGTGCCTTTAGTTTATTTTTGTGTAGAGTTTTGAGTAGTTTGAGCTTGTTCTTTATTGTTGTTTTGAACTGTTTCTTCAAGAGTTTCAGTAAGTTTGTCTTTGTTTAAAGTTTCGGTTGATTTAGTTTCAACTTGAGTTTTTGCTACTTGAATTGTTGTTGTTTCAGTTGTTAGTTCTGCTCCAACTGTTTGATAAGTATTAAATAAAGAAATAAAAAGTACACTAAAAAAATAAACTAAAAAATAAAGATTTTTTCTTGCCTAAGCTTACTATTTGCATTTATGCTTGTCCTTCCTTTTGCAATATTAATATTAATATAGTAAAACAAAATTGCTATACTTCTATTATAACTCAAAAAGCCAATTTAGAAGTATTTTTTACTCAATAATTGTAAAAACCACAAAATAACTAGTTTTTATGTTATAATATGTTGTGATTAAGTTGTATAAAATATCATCTTTTTATCCAAATTATCAAAAACAATAATAAATATTTTACCAAAAATAATGAATTAAAAAATAATTGGTAAATGTTTTTCATAATTAATATTTTGCTATTTGCAAAGTTTTTTTATTTATCTTTTTACATGTTTTTTATGTTTTACAATTTTATTTTTATTCTTTATTCTTTAATCTATTTTTAATATTTTATAAATTTCCCAAAAAGGAGCTATTCTTTTGAAAAATTACAATGCCGATAGTATTCAAATTTTAGAAGGTTTGGAAGCAGTTCGCAAACGACCAGGAATGTATATTGGTTCAACTGCTCAAAAAGGACTTCATCATTTAGTCTGGGAAATCGTTGATAATTCCATTGATGAAGCTTTAGCAGGACACGCTAACAACATTACTTTAGAAATCCTACCTGGAGAAATTATTAGTGTTTCTGACAACGGTAGAGGAATCCCAGTTGATATTCATCCCAAAACAGGAAAACCAGCAGTAGAAACAATTCTAACTACTCTTCATGCTGGAGGAAAATTTGACAGTTCTTCTTACAAAGTTTCAGGAGGACTTCATGGTGTAGGAGCCTCTGTGGTAAATGCTCTTTCTACTTGGTTTACTGTAGAAATTCATCTCAATAAGCAAATCTATTTTCAAAAATACGAAAAAGGAATTGCAGTTTCGCCTTTGGAAGTAATTGGAAAAACTAACAAACGAGGAACTACTATCCAATTTTTAGCAGACCCTGAAATTTTCCAAGAAACTACCATTTATAACTTTGATACTCTCAAAGAAAGAATGCAACAATTATCTTTTTTAAACAAAGGTCTTAAATTAAACATTGCTGACAAAAGATACGAAAAAGAAACTGTTTTTAACTTTTGCCATGAAAAAGGTTTGCAAGACTACCTAGATTTTATTAACACTAGTCACAAACAAACTCCTTTTCACGAAATTTTTTATCTGGAAAAAGAATCCCAAAAACTAGCTTTTGAAATTGTCTTTGAATACACTACCCAAATTCGTCCCCCTAAAAAAGATGCACAAGGAAACAAAATAGAAGAAAAAGAAGGCAAAGATGCTATTCCTAACTACACCCAAAGCCAAAAAATCTTTTCTTTTGTTAACAATATTCCTACTCATGAAGGAGGAACTCACGAAGAAGGCTTTAAACTAGCCCTAACCCGTGTTATTTCTAAATATGCTAAGGAATTCAATCTTTTAAAAAAAGACGAACATTTATTAAGTGAAGACATCTTAGAAGGAATTACTGCTATTATTTCTTTAAAACATCAAGACCCTCAATTTGAAGGACAAACTAAAGCCAAACTAGCAAATACTGAAGTAAGACAGATTACATCCCAATTATTTGGCGAATTTTTAGAAAAATATTTATTAGAACATCCCCAAGATTCAAGAAAAATAATTGATAAATGTCTTCTTTCTGCAAATGCCCGTCTAGCTGCTAAACGTGCTCGTGAAGTAGTAAGAAACAAACCCCTTGATTCTTTAGGTTTTGCCTCCAAATTAGCTGATTGTAGAAGTAAAGACCCTCATATTTCTGAACTCTACATTGTCGAAGGAGATTCAGCGGGCGGTTCTGCTAAACAAGGAAGAGACTCGCGTTTTCAAGCTATCCTTCCTTTACGTGGTAAAGTCCTTAATGTAGAAAAAAGTCTAGATGCCAAAATTCTTACCAATAAAGAAATTAAATCCTTAATACAAGCAATTGGTGCAGGAATTAACATTGGTAAAGGCAAAGACTTTAATATGGATAAAATCCGTTATCACAAAATTATCATTATGACAGATGCCGATGTTGATGGAGCTCACATAAGAACTTTACTATTAACTTTCTTTTTCAGACATTTCCGTAAATTAATTGAAAAAGGCTACATCTATTTTGCTCGTCCTCCTTTATACAAATACCAAAAAGGAAAAGGCGCTCCAAAATATTTTTATGATGAAAAAGCCAAACAAACTTTTGCAACTAAAAACAACTTAAAAGATGGTTTCCAAAGATACAAAGGACTTGGAGAAATGAATCCTAATCAACTTTGGGAAACAACTATGGACCCAGAAACTCGTACTCTTCTCAAAGCAAGCCTCAAAGATGCCCTTAATGCTTTAAGTGATGAAGAAGCCTTAATGGAAGCAGACCAAACTTTTAACATGTTAATGGGAGAAAAAGTCTTACCAAGAAAAAACTTCATCTTAGAAAAAGCCTTAGAAGCTGATTTAGACGTTTAATTATAAATAATTATTTTATACAACTAAAACTAACAAACTATAACATTAAATAACAACTAATATATATTTAAAAAGAGGTTAAAAATGAGCGACCAAAAAACTCAAAACAATGAAGCCAACAACCACAAAGACCACGATCATGGCAACATTCAAGAAGTAAACTTAAGCGAGGAGATGAAAAAATCCTTCTTAAGTTATGCAATGAGCGTAATTGTATCAAGAGCTTTACCAGACATTAAAGATGGCTTAAAACCAGTCCAAAGACGTATTTTATATAGTATGAAAGAATTAGGCGTCTACAGTCACGCAAGCTACAAAAAAGCAGCTCGTGTAGTTGGGGATGTTATGGGTAAATACCATCCTCATGGAGATTCAAGCATTTATGAGGCAATGGTAAGAATGGCTCAAGATTTTAGTTACCGTTATCCTTTAGTAGACGGTCATGGAAACTTTGGTTCAATTGATGGCGACAAAGCAGCAGCTATGCGTTATACTGAAGTTAAAATGGCAAAAATGGCAATGGAACTAATCAAAAACATTGACAAAGACACAATTGATTTTGTTGATAATTACGATGGTACTGAAAAAGAACCATTAGTACTTCCAACAGCTCTTCCCAACTTATTAATTAACGGAGCTACAGGAATTGCAGTAGGAATGGCAACCAAAATCCCTACTCATAATTTAGGCGAAGTCATTGATGGTTTAATTAACTACATTAATAATAAAGACATTTCCATTGATGAATTAATGCAACACATCAAAGGACCTGATTTTCCTACTGGTGGCGAACTTTTAGGCTTACAAAGTTTAAAAAGCGCTTATCACACCGGACAAGGAGCTGTTATCTTAAAGGCTAAAAGTCACGTTTCGGAAGAAAGAGGAAAAACTTCAATCATTGTTACAGAAATTCCTTATCAAGTCAAAAAAACTGATCTAATTGAAAAAATTGCTTTTCTAGTTAAAAACAAAATAGTAGAAGGAATCACAGACCTTAGAGACGAATCCAGTCGCAAAGGAATGAAAATTGTAATCGAACTTAAAAGAGACGCAAACAGTAAAATTATTCTTAACAAGCTTTACAAACATTCACAATTAAGAATTTCTTTTGGTATCAATATGGTTGCCTTAGTTGGAAAAACTCCCCAATTAGTTTCTTTAAAACAAATCTTAGAAGCTTTTTTCAATTTCCGCATCGAAGTTATTAACCGCCAAAAAAGCTTTGAACTCAAAAAAGCAAGCGCAAGAAAACATTTAGTAACAGCTCTTATCACTATTTTAGAAGACATCGAAACTGCTATTAAACTCATCAAAACTTCTACAGATGTCAAAGAAGCCCAAAGCAAATTAATGCAAAGGTACAATTTTGATGAAATACAAAGCAAAGCCATTTTAGAAATGAGCCTCCAAAGACTTGCTAACCAAGAAACTCAAAAACTTATCACTGAAGAAAAAAACCTCACTCAAGAAATTTTAGAATGCCAAAGTATCATTGATTCCCAAAAGAAAAAAGAACGCATTTTAGAAAAAGAACTTCTAGAAATGAAGAAAAAATACCAAGATGACAGAAAAACTACCCTCAATTTTGATGCTCCCCTAAACTTTGAAGACGAAGACTTAATCGAAGAAAAACCTATCATTATTACAATTACTAACAAAGGCTACATCAAAAGCATGGATATTGATACTTACAAACAACAAAAAAGAGGTGGGCAAGGCGTTTCTGGTATGAAAATCTACGAAGAAGACTTTATTGAACATCTAGCAATTACTTCTACTCACGATTATCACTTATTTTTTACTAACAAAGGCAAAGTCTATCAACTCAAAGGCTACGAAATTCCTTTAGGTCAAAGACAATCCAAAGGAAGCCATCTTGTTAATTTCTTACCATTCGAAAAAGACGAATTTTTAACTTCTTTCACCAGTGTTAAAAACTTTGATCAATCCCAAGATTACTTATTCTTTGCTACCAAAAAAGGCATAGTCAAAAAAACACCTCTCAAAGAATACAGCCACATTTCCAAAAGAGGCCTTATTGCAATTAGGTTAAAAGAAAACGATGAAGTCCTTACAGTAAACAAAACCACAGGCACTAAAAATATCATTCTAGCATCTAACAATGGCAATGCTATTTGTTTTTGTGAAACCAAAATTAAAAGTATTAGTCGCAACAGCATGGGTGTAATTGGAATGCGTCTTGGAAGTGATGAATTCTTAGTAGGAGCTGCTTTATTTGACGCTGATTCCAAAGAACAAAACATTTTAGTAATGACTGAAAACGGCTTTGGAAAAATCACCAATGTCAACCAATACCGCATTCAAGCACGTAGTGGCAAAGGCTCTAAAACTATCAAAGTAAACGACCAAAAAGGAAGACTTATTACCCTACAAGTTGTCCTCCCTACAGATGATCTTATTGTTTCTTCTGACAAAGGACAAGTAGTAAGAGTAGCAATTGACCAAATTACCAAAACCAAAAACAAAGCTACTCAAGGAACGCGCATCATCAAATTAAAAACAGGTCATAAAGCAGTTTCAGTAGCAGTTGTCAAAAAAGAAGTACTTGATGTAGATGGTGTAGAAAATTAATTTTAAACCAACAACAAAAGACAAAACACAAAAGACAAAACACCGAAGGAAAAAGAAAAACACTAAAGGAAAAAGAAAAACACTAAAGGAAAAAGAACAAAGGTCTTATCATATTATTTTAATCTCATAATTAAAGGTCCAAACGCATATGAAAACCAAAATATATTTAGAAACAATTACTAATACCCCAAAAGAAACCCAAATATTAGGTTACAATTTAGGAAAAAAACTCATCAATCAAAAAAAAAACACTCCCAAAGAAAAACAAAGCAAAACAATCATTTTATTACAAGGCTCTTTGGGTTGTGGAAAAACTATCTTTACTAAGGGTTTTATTAAAAGTTTTGCCATCCTTCAAAATGTTTGTAGTCCTACTTTTGTCATTTCTAAAACCTACAAGAACAAATTGCACACTATTTATCATCTTGATTTATATCGCACAGACCTTGAGACTGAATTTTTAGAAGAACTATTAGAAGACCTTACTTATCAAGATTTTGTTATAATAGAATATTTTCAAAATTGCAGTTACCTTTTTCCTGATTTTGCTTTTTTAGTAGAAATGACATTTTTAAATGAAACTCAAAGAAAAATTACTATCTATCAAAATAGCAACCTTGATAATAAAAATAAAAGTGGATCAAAATGATATGCAAAATACTTATTCCAAAATCAACCTTTAAATTTTTTTGCAAATCTCTAATCAAACTTTTGAAAGCGATACGACAATGAATCACAAAAACATTTTAATTCTAGATACTGCCACCAAAAGCCAAATAGTTATTTTAGTTATCCAAGGAAAAATTACTACTTTCAAATCCCGCCTTGGCAAAAACGATTATGTTCCTTGCATGATTCCTTTAATTGAAAGTGTCTTACAAGAAAATAATTTAGATCTAAACAACTTAGATGCTTTAATAGTTGGTGTGGGTCCTGGTTCTTATACTGGCACTCGTGTAGCAGTTCTTACAGCCAAAATGTTATCCTTCAACTTACAAATCCCTTTATACCAAATAAGCAGTCTATTACTTTTATCTAGTGGTTATTCTTATGCTTCACTTACTCCTTTAATTGATGCTAGAAGTAATGCTTTTTTTGCTTTAAGCCTCAAAGAAAACCACATTTACTTAAACGAAGATAGATTTGAAAGCAGTTTCTTGCAATCTTTTCCTAATCATTTATTAATTGAACCAACTACTATCAAAATAGATTTTTGCACCATCAAACAATTTGCAAAAATTGTTTTCAATTGCCATTTATTAGTTCCTAACTACTTAACCAAAACCCAGGCAGAACGCAATTTAGAAAAAATCGATTGACAAAAAAAGTAAAAATATTTTTAAAAAAAATTAAATAATCCCAAAAAGAGACTTTTGAAGTCTCTTTTTTTTATATATAAAATTGCAAGGAAAGAACTCATGATATACAGATTAGTGAGCAAAAAATTGTTTTTTTTTTTTTTTGTGATAAAATGACATTAGTAGCAAGTTTTTTTGAACTGCTGTGGCAAATTTGTAAAAAGATGGGGTTAAAAAAATGTAAAAATGTACATACAAAATAACAATTATTTTTTCATTTCAATATTTACTTTTTGGTTTTAAAAAAATATATATTATTATTTAATTTTTTTAGTTTTAATGATTACAATTATTTTTATTTTTTTTTAAAAAACATAAAATAAAAAAGGATCTATATTATAAAAATGAATAATGCAAAAAGAAAAAAATCATTTTATTTAAAAGTATCTAAATTATATTTATTAATTTCTTTATTATTTTTTATATTAAATATTACTTATGTTTTTGCAACAACTAATAAGTAAACACAAACATACACTTCATCCAGTAGA
>NZ_BSDA01000010.1:0-7969 GCF_036985185.1 Hydrangea phyllody phytoplasma | reverse complement strand
CTTTTTTTTCCAAATATTTAGTTTGCTTATTTTAAAAATGTCTTTCGGTAAATAGCAAATCTGATAAATATGTCTTTTATTTGTTTGTTCTTCGTTTTTATGATATGGAATAGTAATTATAAAAGAATTATTTTGGTTAATAAACTTTGTGATTTGTTATTTTAACTCCTTAATAAATTTTATTATTATTGTTCATAAACAAAAGAAAAACTGAAAGCATAAGGGTTCATTTGAATATAAAAAAAAGACCTTCAATTTTGAAGGTCTTATAATATAAAAATAAAATTTAAAATTATAGAATTATTTACAATTTTTTTCTAAAACTATATTTATTTTTTATTTCTAATTCTTTTTTATCTTTAAAAGAATATTTTTTATTAAATTGTTATTTCTTTTTTTAATTAAAATTTGAATATAAAAAAACCTTCAAATTAAAGGCATTAATTATATTTATTTTATCATAATTATTTTTTTGACAATTAAATTAAATTTAGCAAATAATATTAATAAAAACCAAATTCAATTAAATTAGTTTAACATTTTTGTTTTTTTATTTCAAACTTATTTTTAATTTAAAAAGTTTTTGTTTTTTATTTGTGAATAAAATTGATCCAAAAAAAATTGTAGTTCGTTGGAACTCAGAACTTTAAGATTTTGTTGATTTGCTACTTTTTTTAATTCTTTCATTTTATATTCACTATAATAATCGCCATCACAAATGAATAAAATCATTATATTTTTATTATATTTTTGGGTGTCAGTTTTGGCTTTTTCAATAGATATTTTTACATCATTTTTTTGATTATCTTGCGAGCCGCCAGATTCTTTGGTATATTTGTGAAAAACATAAAAAATAATTTCTAAATCTTTATATTTAAAAGAAAAATCAATTGACTTACCTTTTGATGAGATATACTGATTTATTTCTTTTTTTTGAACTATTTCTTGTTTTTTTATAAAAATACTTTTAGGTTTACACACTTCGGATATATTATTTATATCATTTTTTAAAAATTCAGCAAATACTTTTTCATAAAAGTTTTGTTTTAAAGGTTCTAAAATAAACCAAGCTTTTAAAAAATTATTATGTTTAATTGATGTTTCTACTTCTTCTTGAATAAAATTAAATTTTTCACAAAATTTTTTAATTTTATTTAAAGTTTTTTTATCTTTAATATTGAAATTTTCCAAATTTTGTTTTAATTGTTCTTTATATTTTGTTTTATAATTTATCTTTTTCATAAATACTATCCTCATTTATATTATTACAACAATCAATAAAAGCCTTTGTTAAAATATTTCTAGCTAAATGAAAATCTAACCTACGTCTACGTTGATTATCTTTGTTATTTCCTTTGAATGGAGACAACAAAACATCCTTAGTTTGTGTTCTAAATGTATTTAAAATTTGATTTGCGTTAATAATTATTTTTTCAATTTTTGAATCATCTAAATATTTAAATTCTTCACTGTTAACTATAGTAATCGCACGAGACGAAGTTTTTATATTTGAAATATTATATTTTAATTTATTTTTATGAATGAATTTAATTTTTTTTTCAGGATTTGTGGAATCTACACCCAACAACGCAATAAATCCATTAACATCGTTAAATCGTAATTTTTTTAAAAACTCACTTTTTTCTTTAACAAAAATTTTTAATTTTTTTAATTCTTGTAAAGAACCAATTTTATCGTCATTTTTATAAATAATTTGTTTTTCTAATTTGGTGCCATTAAAACAAACAATACAAATAGGTACGGTAGTATCTTCAAAAGGATTGGGTTCAATGATAATAATTCTGTTAACATTGGTTTTATCAAATTTTGAATTAATAAAAGTTTCTGGGACAATTGCAAAACCTGGTTGATTTGTGGATATCATCTTACTTAAAGCTAATAAATAAAGATCAGCAAAATTAGATGTTTTAAAATAGTCTTTATAAGTTTGTGTATATTTTTTACGATAACAACTATTCTTTGCTAAATACGGAGGATTTGTTGATATAAAATATTTATGTTTTTTTTCATAAGGTATATTTTTTAAAGAATCATTCATTTTATATTTAACAAATTTCTTATCAATGTCATACCCTATAAAATTTAAATTATTAATTTTATTTTTAAAATAATATTTTAAAAAATTTAAAATATCCCCTTCGCCAGCGAAGGGATCTAAGATAATATGATTTTCTTTTAAATTATCAAAAATAAATTCTTCTAATGGTTTTGTGAACCAATTTTGTTTTTTAGTAAAAAATTGACCGAATTGAATTTTATTTGTCATTTGAAAAACCTATCTTTCTTTTTTTAATTGTTTTTTTCCAATAAAAATAACTAACAATAACACAAGAAGAATTTTTTTTTAATTCATTATTATAAGTATAATAATTTAAGTATTGTATTTTATTGTGATTTAGTTCATATTTACATATTTATTTTATTTCTATTCTTTTTCATTATATATTTTAACACATTTTTTATGATTATTATTTTTTTAGAGTTGATTTAGTGTTATTTTATAATTTGTTTGGAATTATTTTTCATTTATTTTAACTCCTAGTTTTTTTGATTAATAATAAGTTTCTGTTTTATTAACATAACTTTATTTTTTTAAGCCTTGATTGTTAAAAAAACTGTTTTATCGGGTTTTATTAAAAAAACAACAATAAATTCTTTTTAAGAAGGTTTATTGTTTAAAGTTCATTCACAATCTTTTCTAATTCTTTTTTAAAGACGTTTACTTGTTTCTCTAAAGGTTTTATTTTTTGGGATATTTTTTTATATTTTTCGTTAAGAGCTTTTAATGTTAGTGTTGAATAAGGAATTTTAGTTGCTAAAAATTTTTCTAATTTGATAGATCGACGATTAGTTGTCCCTAAACTTTGTCCTTCAAAATAAGATTTCATTTGAGAAGAAGTAAGGATAGCTGTTAAAAAATCTAAGTCTAAATTTTTAAACTGATCTTTCAATTTAAAACAACAAAAAGTATTTGAATAAATAGCTCCTTTTAAATGAGAAGGAATTTTGCCAAAAGCACCATTACGAGCATCAATTTGAGAATAACAAAATTGTTCGTCTGTAATGATATTGCGGTTAGATTTTATATTTTTTCCTTTGATAAAGATATTTCCTTGGGATTTTTTTTGCCATCTCGGAATAATTCCTTGACCGTTGCTTTGAACTGTTATTTGGAAATATTTTTTTTCAGGATCTAAATTAATTTTAGTTCTCGAAAAAGTAAAAAGATCACTTAATAAAAGACCTTCTTTTTGAATTATTTGGGGTTTAAATGAAAAATCATTGGTAGCTATTTCATCATAATTAAACTTTTTATAATTGGGATGATGAGGATTTTTTAAATAATCAGATAAATCATTTTTTTCTATGGGTGTTTTGTTTTTATCTAAAGTAAAACCAACATTTTGAATATCAATAAATTCTAAATTCCCTTTTTTGACCTTTATATTCTAAATAAAGAATACATGTTTTAACATTTGTATATGGTTCAAATACTCCTTGGGGCAAAGAAAAGATTTTAACATCATATTGTTCAATAATATATTTTCTGGTTTCTTTGAAAGATTTATGAAAAATAAATTGTTCAGGAACAATAATACATGCTCGCGGAGAGGAATTTTTCTTTAATGAGTCTAGACAATGTTGAACACAAATAGCATTACCATTCTCACTAAAAACATCATATAAAGCATGAACATTGTTTTTGTAGCGATTAATGGAAAGATTAAAAGGAATATTAGTCATGACAATATCATAATGGGCTGTTCTTTTATTAATTAATGAACCATCTTGTTGTTGGGTAATATTGGCATGTCCGTCGCCTACTAAAATCATATTCATCTTCGCTACATAAGCAATATTATTAATATCAGTTCCGTAAATAGAATCTTTTTTCAGTATTTTTAATTGTTCATCATCTTGAGGATCAATTTGTTTTTTGATATATTCAAAAGCATTAATTAAAATGCCGCCTGAACCACAAAAAGGGTCATATATTTTTTCTCCTGGTTTGGGTTCAGTTAAATCACACATAAAACGAATAATATTACGAGGAGTAAAATATTGTGCTAAATCATCACTAGTACCGCGATATCCTAAAAAAAATTCAAAGGCATTTCCTTTAACATCTAAAGAAGTATTTTTAAAATCAATTTGATTCAATCTAGTAATAATTTCACTGACTACATGATAATGATATTCAGGGTTTAATTTTAAAGCTTCTCCGTATTTACCCATTTTATATTTTTGATTTAAATCTTTTAAATGGCCATTTATGATGTGAATTTTTTGTTTATCATCATGACTGTTGACAATAGAATTCCAACTAGTATGAGGTTCTTTTTCTTCAATTAATCGTAGAAATAAAATTTTACAAAATTCGGTAAATCTTTCATCGCCTTTTCTTAAACCTGTAGTCCAAAGTAAATCTTCTATATTCTTTAGTTCTTTAATAAAACTATTTTCTGAATGGATTTTTTTACCAAAATTAAAATCAATTTTATAATTATTAATAAATTCCTTTAAAGTTTTTTTATTAACAAAATCTTTTAAAGGAGTATTACCATATTTCAATTCTTGGTTATAAGTGAGGTGTTTAGAAAATAAACGGTATCCATCAAAAGTAAAAATAATTTTAACATTTAAATTTTTAGCATAAGCTTCTGCTTGTTTTTCTGCTAATTTTAAATTTGAGTTTGGTTTTTTAGTTTCAATAATAGCGATAGGAGTGTTGTTATCATAAATAATAAAATCTGGTTTGTGATTTTTTAATTTTTTAAATTCTTCATGAGATTTGGGTTTTTGGGTAAAAACATCTTGATTAGGATTATTCATTTCTGTAATATATCCTAATAATTCTAATTTTTTGAAAACTTTATTTTCTATAGCGCGTTCAGTAATATTTGAATAAAAAGATAACATTTTTTTACCCTTCTTTCTTCTTAAAAATTGCATCATAGTTTGGTTCAATTTTAACTTATAACTCCTTATTTTTATTTATCCCTCAGTTGGTGTGATTTCATAGAGGGAGTTTAGTTTAGAAATAATTTAATTTTTGCATCATTAACACCAATTATCTTAATATTTTTTTGATTTTAACAAAAAACCCCCAAAATGAAAAAAGACCTTCATTATAAGGTCTTAATACCAATTAATATTTATTCCTTGAGGTTTTTTGGGTGGTGGTGTAGTATCTAAAAAATGGTAATATGTGCGAGCGCATTCATTGCCGTCAATATACCAATTATCAAAGAAAAATCCCTCAACATATTGATAATAATGGGTGTTACCATTTTCATCATAAATGGTTTGGCAAAAAACGTCCAAATTTATCTCGGACTTCGTCGCCTGTATAATAACTGCCAGGTTTAATGTAACATTGCCTTAACCAATTAATATATTCAGAACTATAATTATTGAAAATACGCAATTTTACTTTTTCATCTTTACAAGAAATAATAAATTTTTCCTTTTCGGTTTCAAAAATATTTTTAAGTTGGAGAAGTTCACACGATATAGTCTCTTTTCTATTTGTAAATGCTGACAATACCACTTTCATGCTATCAGTTTGGCGTATAAATTCACCTTCATAATCAAATAAATTATTATCTCTTTTCCATGTTCGAATGGCTTGGTAAGGATCAATAGCATCAGGTAATTCGATGCTTTTAATTCTTTTTTGGGTGCTAAAAGTGAAAAGATAAACATTTTTAGCACCATTTGATAATTTCAGCAAATCTTCAATGGTATAAGTTAGTTGGGGGAGGAGGCGGATTCCATCATCGAAATAAATAGCCTCAAATTCAAAACTTAGAAATCCACCTAAAGGGAAAGGAACAACCAAACCAGTGTTAGGAGTGGGGTTATAAAAACCTAATTTAATTAGTTTGGGTTTTTGGATGATTTTCTGTTGGATTAAGTAATTATTAATCGCTTCTTCTTTACTTTGATCAACAAAGAGATTGATGTTGATTAATTGCACATTGCACTTTTCTTCCTGAGTTTTTTGTTGAGCATCCCAAAATACGAAAGCTTCTTCGATAGCGATTTCGTATTTTAAGAGATCTTCTAAAGTGTATTTATTATCAAAAGAAGGATATTTAATATTAAAGGGATTAGAGCGGGGTTTAAAATAGACACCCATGAGTCCTTCTGGCGGATCTTTTAGGAACCACCAGAAGTAAGTATTGGCATAAGGATTGTAGGTAGGTTTTAGCAAATCACGATTATCAATTTCAATGTTGAAATATTTTAGGATTTCAGGGATACTTTCTTTGGATAAAACAGGAATGTCATATCTTTTCATTTTGGGTTGGGTCGCTAACCATTCTTGTTGGAGGGTTTGGTAATCCGCTAATTTAATTTTGGTTTCGTTTTGATTATGAAAAAAAGAAGAATGAGCATTGATGGAAAGGACAAAATTGAAATTAATAATTAATAACATAATTATTAATTTTTTAGATACAGGGAATTTTAATTACTTTAGACATTATTTAATAACCTCCTAATTCTTTTTTAATTTTTTTTGCCTGACAAATGGTAAAAAGGGATAAAAAAAAGACTCTCATAGAGAGAGTCTATTAAAATTTAATTGTATTTTGAATTTTATATTAATGCAATAATTTATTTTTTCTTTGTATTTCCTTTATGGTTTGGATCATAGGCGATAATAACAAAATATTTACCAACAGTTATACCATAAACGCGTTCTTGCAAATTAAGAGATATTTGAAAAAATAGGTTCATCTTCAGAAAGGTTAACGGCACGAGCAAACCCTTTTCGAGAAAGGGTTCTAGGTTGGACTACATGATATCTAGGACCTTTATTATGCGATTTTTTGATTTGATGCCATGTATACTCAATATATTTATTTAAAGGTGCGATAACTTTTTCTAAAACTTCTTTAAAACCTTTTATTGTTTTAAAACTTGAAATATCTGTTAAATTTTGATCGAATCGATAACGAAAAAGATTATTAACTGTTTGTTCCATATTAACAAATGTGTTTAGTGTTTTTAGAAAAATATTCTAAAATATCTTTGTTTTTAATAATGTTTTTAGACCAATCGGAATTGATATAATATGTATTTTCCCATGGGTCTTCTTCGTGAGTTTGTTGAGATAAAAAATTGGCTTCTTTGTTGCCGTATAATGAAATAATATCATCAAGGATTTGTTTTTGAGCGGCATTTATTTTAGTTGCATCTCCCATTGATAAAGAATCGGGATTTAACGGTTTATAAGTAAATTCTTTTAGTTGTGCGCACAATTCAGGAAAAACAGGACCATAAATCCAAGCTTGAATTTGTTCTTTTACAAGAGGTTTTTTAGTTTGCACTAAATGTTTTGCGTGAGCGTAATAAATCATTTTATTTAGTTTCATTTTAGTAGTTGGATGAGGATTATTTTCAACAATGTAAAGTGCAACATCAAAAACGTTAATTTGGTTTTTGTTGGGGATGATGGATGTTTTCATATTTATTCCCTTCCTATTTTTTATATTGTATATTTTAACATATTTTTTGATGATTTTTAATTGTTTAATTAATTTTTTTGGTTTTTGATTATTCTTTTTTTTTGATTTGCTCCTTCTTTTTTTGGTTTTTTGCTCTTTTTGTTTGATTTGGATGAATTTGGGTATAAAAAAAAGACTCTTGTTTAAAGAAGTCTTGTTATTTGGATAAGTAAGTATGTTTAAATAAAAAAACCCTTTTGGAAAGGGTTTTTTTATAAAAAAGATAATTTTTATGTTGATAATATTTTTAGTTATTTTTATCAGTAACAATCCTAAACTTATCAAAAAAAAAGAATGATAAAAGATGTAATTTATTTTTTACTTGCATCATTTTAACTTATAACTCCTTATTTTTATTTATCCCTCAGTTGGTGTGATTTCATAGAGGGAGTTGAGGGATTGTAAGATTTGATTTCTATATTCTGTTTCGGGAA
>NZ_BSDA01000009.1:0-11064 GCF_036985185.1 Hydrangea phyllody phytoplasma | reverse complement strand
AATTCTTTAATATAAAAATAAAACCAATAAATAAAAATACCAAAGATAAAAGAAATAAAAGAAATAAATAATTTTGATTCAAAAATATTAATAATTGTTTGTTGTATATCCATTAATTTTTCCTTTCTATAAAATTATTATATATTCTCCTTAATGAACGTTTTTTTAAAAAACGTTCATTTATTTAAGCCATGTAATTTTAGTTGTATCAGGAACAATAAAACCAAATTTATAAGCTACAAATAGAAAAATACAACAAAGAGCAGATAAAACTAATATTTGTCTTAAATTCATTTTTTTCCTCCTTTTTATTATTTAGCTATTGATAAATAACCTTTTGAAGCAAAATAAACAGCCAAAGGAAGAACAATACCTAATGTAGGTAAAACCCAACACATAAAAAAACCGCCTAAAGTTGATTTATTTCTTCTAAAAGATTTTTTACTGAAATAAGAAGGTCTGTAAATTCTTGCCATTTTAATCTCCTTTTTTATTATTTAATAAGAAAAATATTTTTTAGTATTTAGAAACAATAAAGAAACCAACTTTAATGGTTCTTTAATCGCCTACAATATTCAAGTAGACCAAGAAGTTAAAAAAATAGTTGATGAATGTTATAAAACATCCAAAGAACTTTTAATAACTAATAAAACATTAGTTGAAAAAATAACCAAAGCTTTATTAGAAAAAGACACTCTCAACCAAAAAGAAGTTTATGCTTTAGATGAAAAAAATCAAACTCCAACAAAATCCAAAGCAAAAAGTAAACCAAAAAGAACAACAACCAAATAAAAAATAAAAGAGTCCTTTTGGGACTCTTTTTTTGTTATATATTATATAAAAAAAGGGGGGTATTATCAAAAATCAAAAAACCAAATTAGGATTTGCTGTAAGATCATATTTTTTAGAAGCTTTAGTAATTTGGTTCTGATAATACGCTGCAATACCTATCATAGCAGCTTGATCAGTACAATATTGCAAACTAGGAAAAATAACTTCCAAGTTAGCACAAGATGTCATAAACTTTTGTCTTAAACCAGAATTAGAAGCAACTCCACCAGTAACAATTAATTGTTTAGCACGATATTTGGTTAAAGCTATTTTAGTTTTTTCATATAAAACATCAATAACACTAGCTTGAAAAGAAGCGCACAAATCAGGAATGTTGATATCTTTTAGGTTTTGTTTCATCACTAAATTTACCAAAGTGCTTTTGAGTCCTGAAAAACTAAAATTCAGATTATCATTTTTTAAATAAGGGCGCACGAAATGATAAGTGTCTTTTCCTTGTTGGGCTAATTGATCAATCAAAGGTCCTCCAGGATAAGGCAGATTGAGGTTTTTAGCAATTTTATCATAAACTTCTCCTACCGCATCATCAAGAGTAGTGCCAAGAGGTTTGATTTGGAGGTGGTCCGTAAGATAAAAAAGATCGGTGTGTCCTCCAGAAACTAAAAGTACTAAGGCAGGAAAATTAATTTCATGTTCAATTTGAGCAGAATAGATATGCCCTAATAAATGATTTACTCCCAAAAGAGGCTTTTGATAAGTGTAGGCAAAAACATTAGCGGCGTTAATGCCAACTAGCAACGAACCTACCAAACCAGGTCCTTGGGTAACTGCTACTAAATCAATTTCTTGAGGGGTAAGGTTCGCTTCTTTAAGGGCTTGTTGTAATACCAAAGTCATAAATTGAATATGTTTTCTAGAAGCTATTTCAGGGACTACTCCACCAAAAATTTGATGATCTTTAATTTGGGAAAAAACTACATTAGAAAGTACTTTTTTACCATTTTGAGTAACTGCACAACTCGTTTCATCACAACTAGTTTCGATTGATAAAATATTCATATAATTTCCTTTTTACAATTTTATTTTTACATTAATAAATATAGTTTAAAATAATTAAGTTATCTAAAAATGAAACAGTTAGGTTTTTTAAAAAGAAGGTTGATACCATTGATTATTTTCAATTATTTTAACTGCATTTTGATCTAATTGGTTTTTCCATTCTAAAATAGTTTTGGTTTGTATTATTTGGTTAGGCAAAATATCTGCTAAGGGAGCAAGGACAAAAATTCTTTCTAACATATAGGGATGAGGAATAGTTAATTTAGGAGTTTTGCAAGTATGATTTCCCAAAAACAAAATATCTAAATCAATAGTACGCGGTCCCCATAATTCCAGTCGTTTTCTTTTGAGTTTCATTTCTACAGATAATAAAAAATCTAAAAAAAGTAAGGGAGGTAGGAAAGTTTTGATAAGAGCAGCAGCGTTTAAAAATAAAGGTTGGTCTGTTTTTCCCCAAGGAAGAGTTTCATACAAAGGAGAAACTTTCAAAACTTCGCATTGAGGATGCAAATTAATCATTTTTAAAGCAGTTTGTAAATTATTCTTTTTAGCTCCCAGATTACTACCAAGTCCTATGGCTGCTACATTGTTATTAAGTTTCATTGTTTTATACGTTCTTTACTTGGGTATAGTTATAAAAAATAGAAAAATGTTTGCAAAATATTTGTTTTTAGAAAAATATTTGATAAGTTTGACAAGTCATAAATTCTTTTTTTAAAAATGTGTTTTATTTGCGTTTTTTATGTTGCAAAAATTAATGTTTTTCATTATTTTAAAAGGGATAATTTTAAAATATATTTAGGATAACAATATTTATATTTTTTTCATTAAAGTATCTGCTAAAAGCAAACTATTTTTATTCATTTTGACATTATGCACTCGAAAAATCGAAGCTCCTTTAGTTCTTAACAAAAAATTAGCAGTAGCAGTAATGGCATCTAATGATTCTACTTGTAAAAGGCTTTCAGTTGGAATTATTGCTTTAAGAAATCTTTTACGCGAAAGACCTACCAATATGGGTAGTTCCATTTTAGTTAATTGCTCAAATTCTTTTATAATATCAAAGTTTTCATCAATGTTTTTTTCAAAACCAAACCCAGGGTCAATTACTATTGCCTCTGTTGCAATTTGGGCTTGTTTGGCAATTTCTAAGGAATGATTTAAAAAATAAAATTGGTCTTGCAAGGCATTAGAAAGTTTTTTGCGATTTCTGCCTGTATGCATAATACAAACACCTGCATTTAATGAGGCAATTGTTTGTGCCATTTGAGGATTTTGTTGCAAGCCACAAACATCATTGATAATATGAGCTCCTGCTTTAATGGCTAATTTAGCGGTTTGAAAATGATAAGTATCAACAGAAATAATGGCTTTAGGATGACGTGATAATTCTTTAATAACAGGCAAAATGCGTTTTTGTTCTTCTAAAGGAGTAATTGGGATTGCTCCTGGACGAGTAGATTCGCCTCCAATATCAATGATATCAGCACCTTCTTTGAGACAACGAAGAGCATGATTAACTGCTTTTTGATTAGTAAAATGTTGGTTTCCATCTGAAAAAGAATCAGGAGTAACATTAATAATTGCCATAATTAAGGCTTTATGAGAAATTTCAATTTGGCGGTTGTGAGCCAGTTTCCATATTTTAGGGTGTTTGTAATAGAAATTAATTGTTTGATTTTTAAGTCCCATCATAAACTTGGTTACCTTTATATCTATGTTTTATAATTTTAAGAATTGGAATAAAGTTATTTTGCCCAAAGATGTTTATTATTAAAGAGGGTTGCCAAAAGACACAAAAAATGTTTTTTCATCAATTCATTTTAGAAAAAAATAATAAGGCTAGGGGGGTTATTAAAATAGATATTTTTATAACAAATTAATCTTTTTCTAAAATAAATGTCAAGGGAAAAAAGAAAAGACCGTGCTGATACGGTCTTCGCTTATTTGAAAATTAAGTATTGAAATAAATAAGCAATTTATATAATTTAAAATTTTAAAGGAGCTTAAAATTAAAAATAGTTGTTACTTGCAAATCATAAATAATAAAAATAGCAAAACAATATTATGGTTTTTGTATGTTATATTTTATCTGTAATTTTTTTTCTTTAGTTTGGAATCCAGAAGGAAAAACTTTAGAAGCATAAATGGTAAATTGAACAATAATTTTTTTTAAATTACCGTTTTGATCAATAATAACTGGTTTATTTTTATTGTCATAAGAAACAAAACTTTGTTGAGGTTGTTCTTTGTATTTCCATAAAATCTGAACATTAAAAAAATCTTTTAATTGTTCGTTTAAATCAAGGTTTTCAAAAAAATAATTAATATCTAGTTTGGTATTTTTTCCGTTTATAAAAGTTAATTTGTCATTTTGAGTTTTTAGAGTAGCTTCTTGTTCAAAAATAACTCTATCTGTTTGTTCTGTTGTCATTAAAAAACTATGTTCTGTAGGAACTAAAAATTTTTTATTGGTGTCGTGAAGATCTGCGGGTTTGGAAACTGACAATTCTGCAGGAGCAGCAATTTTTAATCCAAAATTACTATCCTTTTTTAATTTATGCCAATCTTCTATAGCATAAGCGATGGTTGTAATAAAAAAAATTAATACTAAAACCAAAAGTATTTTGAAAAAAAGTTTTTTTCTTTGGTAAAATATAGACACTTATTTGGTTCTTTCTAACATCAAGGATATAAAAATATAATGTAACTAAAATATAGCTACAATTTTATTGTATCTTAAAATAGCCAAAAAGATAATCAAAAAGATTGTTTAAGTGTTTTTTAAAGGCGGGTTTTAAAAGTTTTTGGGATAAAAAGTTTTGACTGTTCTAAAACTTTAAACAAAATCAGGGATTAAAAAATAATGCATTCCATTATAAGTTAATCTTTAATTTCGTTAAGATAAAATCCAAATCCTTTATAGCCAATATGAGCTGCTACTACAGGAGAAATAGCACCATAAATAGTAGCTTTAATTTGGGGGTTAGCTAATTTTGTGATTTGTGCTAAAAGTTCTTTGGCATCTTTGTCATCATCTACATAAATAACTTGAATATCAAGTTTATTATTTGCAGTTTTGTGTTCTAATATTTTTTTAAGATAATAATTAAAACAGTTTTTTAAGTTTCTTACTTTTTTTTCAATTGATAACACTCCTTGTTGAAATTTTAAAATAGGATGTATTTTCAAAAGATTGCCAATTAAAAATCTAAATTTGGAGATACGTCCATTATAAGCTAATATTTTTAAATTATTAACAGTGCATAACAAAAAGCCTTTTAGTTTTTCTTCATTGATTTTATCAGTGATTGTTTGAGGGCAAACATCAGGGTTTTGAGTAAGCCAATCATTGATTCTTTGTAAGAAAAAATAAACTCCAGGACCAATATTTTGAGTATCAATAACAGTAATATTAGGATTGTTAAGCATTTTTTTAGCTAAAAGAGCACTATTATGAGTACCACTTAGTTTACTGGATAAAGTTAAACAAATAACGTGTTTATATCCTAAGTCAAATTGTTCCTTGAAAGCTTTAATAAAAAGCTCTGGATTGGGTTGGCTGGTAGTTACTTTTTGTTTGTTTTCAATAAAATTTAGTAAAGTGGTATTGCCAATGGCACCATCCATATAGCTAGTTTCTCCAACAATTAATGTTAAAGGCACTACTGAAATATCTTCAAAAAAGTTTTTGCCATAAGTATTTCCGCAAGTAGAATCAACTACAATACCTAATTTTCGTTTATTCATTTATTTGTTTCCTTTTCGTCTTTGATTGGTATATTTGGTTTGGGGGTTGAGGTTAGTTGGGATTGTTTTATTTTATAAAATGGGGTTGTATTTTATTTATTTTGTATTTTGAAGAATTTTTATTTTAATTAATTCATAAAAATAGCTAAATATTCTTTAAGTTTTTCTTGTTCGTTAGTTTGAAACATCATCCCTTCTAAAGCAATAGAAATATTTCCTGTTTCCTCAGAGACAACAATTGTCATACTATCTGTAGTTTCGCTAATCCCTAAAGCTGCACGGTGACGCGAACCAGTTTTTTTGTCTAAGGAATCAGCTGATGAAGACAAGGTAAAATAGGCACTAGCGCACAAAATTTTATCTCCTCTAATAATAACTGCTCCATCGTGTAAAGGTGTGTTGAGAGCAAAGATGTTTAATAACAATTCTTTAGAAACATTACCATCAATTAAGATAGCTTTTTGGGCGTATTGTTCCAAAGTATTATTTTTTTCAATCGTAATTAAGGCTCCTATTTTACGAGAAGCAAGTTCTAAAGTAGCTTTAATAATTTCTTTTTGGGTATTATCTCCACCCATAAAAAAGTTTTGTCGTTTGATGTTCCAATGCTTAGACCAATTATTAAAAGCAACTCTTAAATAAGGAGCTTTGATGATGATGATACTAGTTAGAATAAAATTTAATAAACAATCATAAATGTTTTCAGAAATATCTAAACTAAGATATCTTTTAAAAATAGGTTCAACAAAAGTATCATGGTAGCTTTTCAAACAATAAACAAGGGAAAATAACAGCAAAAATAAAAATACCATATTTAAAACTTGATATTTGCGTAAGAAAAAATGAAAAACAATAAAGATACACAAAAACAAAAAAACTGTCCATAAAGGAGAAGTGCCAAACATAGAAATTCCTTTCAAAAATGATTATGATTGATAAATTGAAAAATTTGGGAGGCGAAAAAAGGGGCGATATTAGAAAGCAAAACAATCAATTTATAATTAATTTTTAGCAAGCAAAAACCAAAGCAAACCATTTTATTTTGAAATAATAAATTTTGAAATAATAAAATAATAAAAGGATAAAATAACGAAATTAGTTAATACAATTTATAATAATTGTTTGTGTTTTTGAATAAAGATTTTTTTAGCCCATATCATAACTAATGAATAAATAACTACTAAAAATAACAAAAAGGAAAAAATTGTAGGTTTTTCAAAAATTGATTTATCTAAATTAAGGGCTTGACTTACAATAGGCATTAAAGGAAGGAAAGTAGTAATTACCAAACCTAAACAACAACATGCCATAATAAGGAAAGAAGGAAGGTTTTTTTGATTGTTTTTAGCAATAATTTTGTCAGTTCGCAGTAAGAAAAGGGTTAATGTTTGTGACCACATTGAAAAAATAAACCAACTAGTTTGAAATAATTGTGGACTTTGGGATAAGTTTTTTAAAATAAATTTCATTCCAATTAAAAAAGCCACATCCAATAAGAAAGAAAAAAAACCAAACCATAACATAAAACTTTTAATACTTGCAAAATCCCATTTGCGTGGTTTTTGTAAATAAATATAATCAACATTATCAAAAGGAATAGCAAAACAAATCAAATCATAGATAAGGTCTAAAAATAAAACTTGTAAAACTATCATAGGTTGAAAATTAAGACATAAACTAGCAAGCAAAATACTGAGGGAATTGGCAAAATTAGAAGATAGAGTAAATTTAATGTATTTAAGGGCGTTAGTATAGGTTTTTCTTCCTTCTACAACTCCTTGTTCTAAAACGATAAGTTGTTTTTCTAACAAAATAATATCTGCAATTTCTTTAGTAATTTCAGCACCACTATCAACACAAATACCTAAATTAGCTTGTTTCATAGCAGAAGCATCGTTAATTCCGTCACCCATAAAAGCAACGATATTGCCTTTTTGTTTAAAAACAGATACAATTCTTGCTTTTTGTTCGGGGGATAATTTAGTAAAAAGATTAGTTTTTTGAGAAGCTTCGTAAAGAGCATCATCACTTAAATTATCGATGATACTCCCTTGAAGACAATAAGTTGTTTGAATATTTAATTTTTGGGCAATAGCTTTGGTAAGAATATCGTTGTCTCCTGTAAGGATTTTAACAATAATACCTTTTTGTTGCAAAGAGGCAATAGTTTGGGTTGAACTTTCTTTAATAGGGTCTAAAAAAGTAAGCAATCCGATTAGAACCATTGATTTTTCTTCAATTTGTCCAGGAGTAAAATAGGGTTGTTGTTTGGGATTTGAGATAAGTTTTTGGGCTACTCCAACTACGCGATAACCTTTTTGATTATAAGTTATGGTTTGTTGCAGGACTATTTGTTTGCTTTGGTCACTTAAAGGAACAACTTTGCCTTCAAGTTCTACATGATCACAAATAGCAAGTATTTCTTCAATTGCTCCTTTAGTAATCATTTGTTGTTTTTGGGAAACATCTTGTATTACTACACTCATTTTTCTTCTTTTAAAATCAAAAGGAATTTCATCAATTTTGGTAAATTGCTCGGTGATTCCTTGTAAAGAAGGATGTAGAGTTTGGACATTATTTGTTTTGGTAATAATGGCTTTATCAATTAAACTTTTAAGCCCTGTTTGAAAAAAACTATTCAGATAGGCATGACGCAAAACACGGATATCTTCGTTGCCATTAAGGTCTAAGAAATTTTCCAAAAAGATTTGGTCTTCGGTAAGGGTTCCTGTTTTGTCAGTAAATAAAATATTCATTGCTCCAAAACTAGAAATAGCATTTAGGTTTTTAACAATTACTTTGCGCTTGGATAAAGCAACAATTCCTTTAGAAAAAGAAGTAGCAACAATTAAGGGAAGCATTTTAGGAGTAAGTCCAAAGGCAATAGTAAGAGCAAAAAGAAATGATTGTAATAAAGTATTTTGAGGTTTTTTAAAGTTGAATAAAAATACTAAAGGCGCCATTAAACAAATACATATCATAAGTAATTTAGCGATGGAATTAATACTTTGATCTAAGTGTGAAAGGGATTTTTTTTTAGTAATTTCCTGGCTGATATTACCTAAATAAGTATCTTTTCCGGTGACTAAAACAATACCTGTAGCATAACCAGAAATAACAGTTGAACCTGCTAAAACTAATTTAGGATCGTCTAAAATAGTTTCGCTTTGTAAAAAAGCACACGCCATTTTTTCTACTGGTTCTGATTCACCAGTAAAAGTAGTAGTTTTTACAAAAAAATCTTTAGTTTCTAATAATTTAATATCAGCTGGAATAATATCTCCTGCCGAAAGAATAACAATATCTCCTCTTACTACTTCTTCTAAAGCGATTTCCAATTTAGAATTATTTCGTTTAACTGCAGTTGTATTTTGTACCAAAGTTTTTAATTGAGAAGTAATTTTTAAATGTTTACTTTCTTGACTAAATTGGACAATGACAGAACCCAAAAACATTAAAATAGTAGTTATAATAGTAGCATAACTTCTATTTTCTGGACTGGGAGTAAGAACATCATTAACCAAAGAAATAAGAGTTAAAATTAATAAAACAATATTAAAAGGAGTAATTGCAATTTGGAGTAATTGTTTAGTAAAACTGGTTTTGATTTCTTGGGATAAAATATTTTTACCATACAAACTTTGATGCAACATTACTTGATTTTGATCTAATCCTTGCAAAGAAGAATTAAGGGTTTGTAGAGTTTGTTCTTGGGATTTTTGACTCATAGTTTTTAAAAAATCAATTGTTTCTTGGCGTTTTAAATTTACTTTTTTCATATTAATCAATTCCTTTTTTGAGATTTTTAAAAGTTAAAAGTTAATCAAAAACAATTAAAAACTGAAACTTTAATAATTGATAATTAGGGTAAAATGTTAAATAAATGATATTAGTTTACAAAAATATTATAATATAAAAAGCTATGTTTATTATAGACAATAAGTTTTTTTGGTAGTTTTTTGGGTGGGGGGGTTATGTTAGTTTATATATACTATTATATTTGTTTTATAATTATTATTTTATGTAATTAGTTATCTTAATTATGGATTATTAATAAATAAATTATTTTTGGTTGTTTTTTATTATACAATGACAACTAATTAACTACTATTTATATATTCCAAATACACAAAAAACACCCTATTAAAGGGCGTTTGAGTTATCTATTATAATATTCAACTATTAATTGTTCGTTAATATCTGGTAAAAATTCGTTTCTTTGAGGGTATCTTACATATTTACCCACTAATTCTTTATCTAAAGAAACATAATCTGCGCGAACAAACTTACTATTTACAGCTTCTTGGACAATATTTAGATTTTTAGATTTTTCTCTTAAAGTAACTGTTTGCCCTGGTTTTAAACGATAAGAAGCAATATCTACTTTTTTTCCATCTACTAAAATATGACCGTGATTAGCTAATTGTCTTGCTTGAGCTCTTGTTTTGGCAAATCCTAAACGATAAACTACATTATCAAGACGAGATTCTAATAGTACTAAAAACATTTCACCATGAATCCCTTTTAGTTTGCTTGCATTATCAAAAGTTTTGCGAAATTGCTTTTCTGATACGCCGTAAGTAAAACGTAATTTTTGTTTTTCTTGCAATTGAAGCCCATAATCACTTAATTTAACTTTTTTTTGACCGTGTTGTCCTGGACCATAAGTTCTTTTGCGTAATTCTTTTCCAGTTTCTGAAACCGAATAATTAAGGCGTCTTGAAACTTTCCAAAGTGAACCTGTATAACGTGACATTTGTAAACTCTCCTTTTTTAAGGTAAGTTTGTGTAACCAAATAATTAATAATCGCCTGCTTTCTTTTCTTTCTTAAACAGCAAAGAATTACTTAGAAAAGCCTCTAAAAGACAAGGGATTAGTTTAATTATTTTAGCTACATCTGTTTTACCATCACTAATATTCTATAAAAAAAAGATGAAATAGTCAAGTATTTTAGTGATTTTCTTTTAATTTTAGTTAATTTGGAAGATGTTTTTTTATTTATAGTTAGTTATTTGGATATAAAAACCCCAAACTAAGTAAATAGTTTGAGGTTGTAATTATAAATGATGTTTTATGATTTTGCAGTTAATGAATTATTTTTTATATTTTGTTTTGATTCTAATTGTTCTTCTAATAATATTTTTTCTTTTAACAATTTATTATTAGGTAAATAAACAAATAGCAAATAGCAACTAACTATCAATACAAAAAGAATAAAATCATAATACATCAATAAATAATTTATCTTGGGAAATATTTAATGTTTATGATGAACCTTTATTAGAATGCACAATATATAATTATATAAGAGGATATGGAACACATTTTATTTCTGTATTTTTTTCTATTATTACATTGTTTTTATTTGGATTACTTATGTTAAGGCAAGAATTACTTTTTAAATGTTTGTTTTTGGATTGCTATTTTGTTATAGGTTTATTGGCTTTTAGGATATATTGAGG
>NZ_BSDA01000008.1:0-12852 GCF_036985185.1 Hydrangea phyllody phytoplasma | reverse complement strand
TATTTTTTTAATTAAAATAGCGATATATAATAAAAACTTGAAAATTTTAAAAGTTTTAGGAAATTAATAGATCTTAATTAAAAAAGTAAAAAAAGATTATAAAAATTGTCCAAAAAATAATAAAAATGTTTTAAAAAATACACTCAAAATAAAAATAACCCAAAAAGAATTGAAAGAATTAAAAACAATTACAAATTTATTTTATCATTTTTAAGTTATATTTTGATATTTTTTTGAAAAAAACGCAATAAATTAGAATAAAAAAACAATAACAAAGTAAAAATAAAATAAAAATAAAAGTTAGGAAAAAATAGGTTTAAATGTTCCTAAGTTTTAAAAAATATTCCTAAGTTTTAAAAAAAATTAATTTTTAGTTGTAAAAAACTAACTTAGAAAAAGATTAAAATAAAAGTTAATTTTTCCTAAAATTGTTCCTTCTTTTTTAAAAAGAAAGGTTTTTCAAAGTTAGGAAAAAGTTATTTTTTTTGTTCCTAAAAACTGTGGCTTTTTATGTTATTATTTTATTGAATAATTTTATTTTTTCTAGAAAAAACGTGAAAGCAAAAAAGTTTTAAAAATAGTTGTTAAAAATAAATTGTTTCCAAACTGTTAAAAATAGTTCCTAAAATGTTAATAAATTTTTCCTTAATTTGAGGAAAAAATAAAGTTAAAAGCTATTTTTTTTAGAATTAGGAACAAAAAAATGTGCTTCATAATAATAATAATTTAATAAAAAAATAATATAACAAATAAAAAACAATAATTAAAAGTAATATTAAAAGTAATATTAAAAGTAATATTAAAAGTAATATTAAAATGAATAATTATAATAAAATTTGGGAAATAATTTTAAATGAACTATCAAAAATTTACAGTGATGAAGTTTTTAAAGAAACATTTTCCAATATTAAAAAAATAAACCAAATTGAAGAAAAAATTATAATTTCAGTAGAAACTGAATTTATTAAGAATAAAATATATAAAATGTATTTTGAAAAAATCAAAAAAATAACTAAATTAAAATTTGAAGAAAAAATTATAATTGAATTTGTTTCAGAAAAAAATAAAAAAAATAGTAATTTTGATGATGAAAAAAAACATTTTGAAAATCTTAAAGAAAAATTAGAAAATGAGAATCAAAATTATTTTTCCAAAATTGAAAATAATGAAAATAATGATGAATTCCAAAATAATAAATATTTTGAAATAATTGAAAAAGAACAAATCAAAACTAAAACTGATAATGACACAAATGTTGAAATTGAAAATAGAAAAATAAGTTTTAATAAATACAATTATGGAAATACCAATCCAAAGTATAGTTTTGATAATTTTGTTGTGGGAAAAAGTAATAATTTTGCCTTTAAAATTGCCAAAAAAATTGCTGAAGAAAAAAAAGTAACTACCAATCCGCTATATATTTTTGGAAAAGCAGGAATCGGAAAAACCCATCTAATTCAGGCAATCGGAAATCATATTTTGAAAAAAACACATTCAGCCAAAAAAGTTCTATATGTAAAAGCTGACGGATTTATTGAAGAATTTACCAACCAATTAAGAAAAGCCAAAATGGAGGATTTCAACGAAAAATACCGTGATATTGATCTTTTATTAGTTGATGATATCCAAATTATGGCAGGTGCTACAAGAACTCAAATGGAGTTTTTTAAATTATTTGATTATCTTTATTTAAACCAAAAACAAATTGTAATTACAAGTGATAAACAAGCCTCAGAACTAAAAAATATTATGAGTAGATTAACTTCACGTTTTGAAGCTGGTCTTATGGTTGATATTCAAAGTCCTGATTTTAATCATCGTCTCAATATTTTGAAAAAGAAAATATTAGAATTTGAACCACAAAATCATTTGAAAATAAAAAAAGATGTCCTTGATTTGATTGCTTCTTCTTTTGTTAATAATGTTCGTGAAATGGAAGGAGCTTTATTAAGATTATTGAATTATGCCCAAACTTTTGGCTATGATATTGATATTAATATTGCCAATGAAGCTTTAGAACTTTTGATTAAAAGCAAAAAAAGTGTTTCTTATGATGAGGATGTTTTGGAAAAAATCAAATCAGTTGTTAGCAATTTTTTCAATATTTCAGTTCGTGATTTAATGAGTAAAAAAAGACAACAAAAATATACTTTACCGCGTCATATTGCTATGTATTTAATCAAAGAATTAAAAGATATTCCTTATAATATTATTGGTAGTTTTTTCAAAAGAAACCATTCTGCAGTTTTTAAAGCTTATCAAAAAATTAAAAAAAATTCTCAAAGTGATTATGAATTAAAAAAATCCTTAGAACTTATTTTGAAAAAAATTAATTCTTAATAAGTGAATTAAATAATAAATGAATTGAATAAAATTGAATAATAATTAAATTAAAAATGAATTAATAAATTATCTATATTTTAAAAAAGTATCTTTTAATTATTCGATGATTTTTAACTTATTTTAGTCTGTTTTTGAAATTGTAATATAAATTATTAAAAGTAAGTTAAATATCAATTAAAATAACTTTAAACGTGTTTAAATGCCATTATATAAAATAAATAATAAAGATATAAAATAAATAATAAAGATATAAAATAATTACTACAACAAAAAGATAAATGAGGTTTAATAAATGTATTTAGAAATTAATAAAGATATTTTTTTGGAACAACTTTTAAAAATACAAAAAATTTTACCCCAAAAAACTTTTTTCCCTATTTTTAATGCTCTCAAAATCCAAACACAAGAAAATAACTTAATTTTAGAAGCTAATAATGGCAATATTGCAATTAAAATAGAAATTAAAGATGAAAGTTTAAAAATTAAAAAACAAGGTAAAATTGCTTGTTTAGGGAGATATTTTATTGAAATAATTAAAAAAATTAGTGATTCTTTAATTAAAATTACTGTAATGGAAAATAATTTTTTAGTAATTAAAACTAGTTTTTGTAAATATAAATTAAAATTAATGGATGTTTGTGATTTTTTAGAACTTGATTTTTCTTTCCAAAAATTAGATTATTTTCAAATTGAAACTCATTTTTTCAAAAATATGATTAAAGAAATAAATATTTCTACTTCTAAAAATGAAAAAAGACCTATTTTAATGGGACTTAACTTGATTTATCAAAACAATTTTTTAAAAGCTTGTGCTACTGATTCTTTTCGAATGAGTCAAAAAAAAATCAATCTAGATATTAAATATCACAATTTTAATATTGTTATTCCTAATAAAAGTTTAGAAGAATTAAGTAAAATATTAGAACATTGTCAAAGTAAATATTTAAAAATTTATTCTGATACTCAAAAAATCTTTTTAGAAATTGATAATTTATGGTTTCAAACTTCACTTTTAGAAGGAAATTATCCCCAAATTCAAGAAATTAAACTTACAAATTTTCCTTTTTCTATTCATTTAAATAAAGATGATTTAATGAAAGCCTTAGAAAGAGTTTCATTGTTGTTTTCCAAAGAACAAATAAATACTAATATTATTAAATTTATTTTAACTAAACAAAATTCAATTGAAATTTCTTCTTCTAGTGAAAGTTTGGGAACTGCTTTGGAAAAAATTATTCCTTTAAAAGTTAGTGCAAATAGTTTCCAAATTGCTTTTAATGCTAAATATTTAGAAGATGTTTTAAAAGTTTTATCAGTTAAAGAAGTAGTTTTTTATTTTGATAATCCCTTAAAACCATTTATTATTACTACTTTGGAAAAAGATAGTTCTATTCATTTGATTCTGCCTATTCCTTTCGAAAATGATTGATATTGTTATATAATGGCAAGATAATAAAAAGAACAGTGTTAATCTTAATTGTCTAAATAAATGAAACAGTTAGTTATTAATTACTACAAATGATTTAATATTTAAACCAATATATTTCTTTTAGTTCTTTTTCAATTTCTTTTTTAAGGTTTTTAATGCATTGTTGTAATATATTTTGTTTATTTTGTTGGTTATAATTTTCGTTATCTTCTGTTACTTTTTCTTTGCTCCAAGTTAAAAATGAACTATACTCTTTTTCAATGTTTGGAAATATGTTTTTTTCATTTCTTGTTTCATATTTACCTACACAATTATCCCATGACATGCTTTTTAAATCATTTAATATTTCTTCAACAATTCTATCAAATTGAATTTGGGTAATCTCTTTGAGATTGCTTTCAAATGTATTTAATGTATTTGTATTTTGTTTTGTTTCTGGTTTTGGATCTTGCCAAAAAGTTGTTATCTCTAAACTAGAAGATGACGATTTATTTTTTTGATGGTTTATTTTTTGATGGTTTTTGTTCAGATGTTTTGGTTGGTGTTGTTTTTATTTGGGATGGCACTTTGTTTGGTTTTTTAAAATATTGATATAAAAGAAAACTGCAAACACTCAAAAAGCAGCAATAAATAAAAATAGTTAATATTTTTTTACATTTTGATTCATATTATTTTATTCCTTGCTTCCTTTTGAAAATTGTTTTCTTTTTTAAAAAATATTTTATCCCTTACTTTTATTTTACTTGTTTTTTTGCAAGAAAAATACTAAGTAATTATAATTTTATTAAGTAAATTTATTTATATAAATATTAATAGTAATAAAAAATGGTATAATTATCATAAAGATTATAAATTATCTTTTTATTTTTATTATAATTATATTTATAAAAAACAAAATAGGAGCAAATATGAAGTTTAAATTAAATTTTAAAGTAAAAGATATTAAATCCAAAATAACTCCTTTTAATATTTTAATATTGTGTTTATTTGTAGTGATTATTTTTTTAGGAGTTTCATATTTTAAATTTACACAACAAAATAAAAGAGATACAGAACAAGCATCAGATCAAAAAGTAAATTTATTATTAGATGAAAAAAAATTAGCGATTTAGAAAAATATTTAGAAAAAGAACAATTAAAAAATTTTTAAAAAGTAAAAAGTTGTCCAAAGTTTTGGAACACCTCAAACTAAATATATAATATATTCTTTTATCGTTTTAAATATTATTTTATTTTTAGGTGGGTTTTTGTTAATTGTAAAAACATATAAAATTAAACAATTTAAAGATAAAGAAGTAGAAATAAAAGTAAAATAAAAAATAATAAAAAAGTAGGATATAACTTTAAAACATTTAATTGAAAAAGGTCTTTCTTATAAACAAATTTTAGAACAATTAAAACCATTTTTTGGTGCTTTTGATCTTAAATATATTAAAAATAATGAAGGAAAACAAATATATACTATAAGTTATTTAAGACAAAAAAGGGATTATGAAGACAAAGAATTGGTAAAAGAAGGTTTTAATGTAAAAGATTTTAAAGAAATTGGTTACCAACTTCCTCAATTAATAGAAATTTTTAGTTTAAAAAAATTAAATAAATCAGGTTATAGTTTGGAAGAAATAAAAAATTTAGATCCTCAAACAGAAAGTTTTTTATTTAAAACAATTTAGTGCAAGAGATTTAAAAGATAAAGTTGGTTTTACTTTGCAAGAAATGCAATTATATAATTATAATCTGAAAGATTTTGCCAAAGGTGGCATTATCATACAAGAAATAAAAGAAACATCAATATATATAAATCCTCCTAAATTAAAAGAAACAGGTTTTACTTTTCAACAAATTAAAGAAGCGGGATATACACTTGATGATTTAGGATACAAATATGAAACACCAAATCCATTGCAAAATTAAACATTTATTCCTTTTCAAGAATTAAAAGATGCAGGTTATGATGCAAAAGATTTTAAAAATGCTAAATATCCAGCACAATATTTGAAAAATAATGGTTTTTCTTTGAAAGAATTAATGAATGCTGAATATAGATCATTTGATTTGAAAATAGCTGGATATATATTAGAAGAAATTAAAGAGTGTTTGACAAACCATCCAAATTCTTATTATAATATACAAAATATAGAACAAAATTATTATACTGAAAATGTTCATAATTAGATTTTAATTATATAATCCGTACTATCTTGTTTTTTATCATGTTATAATGGTGGTAATAAATAATTTTGGTTTTTCCAAAACCAAAACTTTAATTCTTTTACCTGTGTATTTTATTAGAAACTAATCATTATAACTTTTTTTGTAAAAAAGTGCTCAGCAATTCTAAATTTATTTCTATTTTGGTTATTATAGGTAATTTATTGACAAAAAAAGATTATCTTAATTGATAGTCTTTTTTAATATTATTCATTTTTTTACCAACTAAAAAGAAAGTAGTTTCTACTAAAATAATTGCAATTATTCCATCCATTATATAATGTTGTTTTAAAACAAAAGTAGAAATAAAAACTAAAATAGCACAAAATAATTGTCCATAATTTAATATTTTAGGGATTTTCTTTTTATTTTTTTGGCGAAAACCAATATAACATAAGAAACTTAAACTAACATGAAAACTTGGTAAATAATTAAAATGCAAACAATCATATTTATATAAATTTTGAATTAAAAAATCTACAAAACTTTTGTTTTCCTTAAATAAAAACTTATCCAACATTTGAACTGGGAAAACAAAAAATAAAATTAAACTAATAGCTAAAATTATAAAATAAGAAATGAATAATTGAAATATTATTTTTTTATCTAAATATTTATATATCAAATAAGGAGCAATTAAAAACCACCACCAGCAGCTTATGATATAAATATAAATAAAATATTTAGAAAATTCCCAACTAGGGAATCCACTGCTTCCATTAATATTTAAATTTAATATTTTTACCCAATAATTATTAGTTTCTTCATTACCATCTTCTTTAATTCGAATAATTGTTTTAAAAAAACCATTTTTATTCTTTTCAATTATATATAAAGAACCAAACCAAGTTATGTGTTGAATTAAAACAATAAATAAAAACCATAATATATATTTTTTAAGATATTTATTTTTACTATTTGTTTCTTTTTTTTCTAAATTGTTTCTTTGTAAAGTTTGTTTTTTCATTTTTAATAATTTAAACTCCTGTTATTTTTGTTATTTATAATATTGGATTTTATAATGATAATTTATTAAGAATTAAAAAAACGATATAAAAAAATAATAAAAATAAATTATTTTATAAAATTAAAGAAAACAAAAAAATAAAGAACCAAAATACTTAAAAAATAAAACCACCTTTTATATTTTTTGATAACTACAATATCATTATTTTTGATGATTTTATTTTTTAAAATAATTGTATAGAAACTAATTATTAATATCATTATAGAAGTTAGAAAAGCATAAAACAATAACATAAACTCGTTAATTTCATATTTTGTTATTTCTCTCGAATAAGGATTTAACTTTTCATTATCAATTTTTATAAGTATAAACATTATTAAAAAATAAATCAAAGGATATATTATTCCTACATATTTTTTTTTTAATTTTATTATGCTTTTGTTTTGGAAAAAATAATAAAATATAAACATCAAAGATAAAATTTTGTGTTCAAAAAAATAATTAATTTGCAAAGTACCTGTTTTTGTTTCAATTAAACAAAAAAACATCACTATTAAACAATTAATCAAACAAACAAAACTTAAATAAGGGTAATATTTTGATTTTTTAAATTTATTATTTAAAGATAAGAGTAAAAAGATATTCACTGATAATGTGTTTTGTCTTGTGAATAAACATAAAGTAAAAAAATTTCTTTTATTTTTATCATATGAAATTGTATCAATAGCCAAAAGAGAAGTGATACAAGAAATAATTAAAGGCACATAAACTAAAAACTTTTTTGAAAAAACATTTTTTGCTTTTCCGTTTGTATTTGTATCTAAATTATTTTTATACATAAACATAAAAAATCCTTTATAATATTGTTTTTTAATTTTTAGATAAATAATATTTGATTAATTTAGAAAAACTTTTACTTATTTTTTTAATCCTTTTTTATTTTTAATAATTTTTTTATTTTTAATAATTTTTTTATTTTTTGTTAGTATAATGTTGTTTTTAAAAAATTATTTAAAAGTATAACAGTAATATTATAACATTTTTATATTTTTGAAAGTTTCTTTTTTTAAAATATGATTTTTATTAACTCTAACTATTTTATTTATTTAGTCAAATTAATATTTATTTTTTTTGCTTACTTTATTTTACTAAGTAATAATTTATCCTTATTTTACCTTTGAACCTTATTTTTGCAATATTTTTTGTGGTATAATAAACTTGTATTTACAATTTTAATTTATTATGTAGTTCAAAATAAGTTAATAAAAAACTAATAAAAACAAATTTACAACAGATATTAAAAATTCAAAAAAACAAAACAATTAAAAAAACACCTTAAACAAATACATTCTATCAAACATTTAGTAATTTAAAAAATTTAATAATATCAAAGAAATCCTAAATATAAATAAATGCAGACAAACGGAAAATAAAAATGATTACTGAAATAACTAACATAAAAGAAGCTATTTTGTGGATTGAAAAAAGAGAAATTTTAGGCATGCGTTTAGGACTTTTGCGTGTTTTGGCTTTGTTAAAATTATTACATCATCCTGAAAAAAAATTAGCTATGATTCATATTGCAGGTACTAACGGCAAAGGTTCAACTGTTAATTATTTAAGTTCTTTATTGCAACAAAGTTGTTCCAAAGTAGGAACTTTTATTTCTCCTCATATTCAAAATTACAATGAAAGAATTAAAATTAATGGCGAGACTATTTCTTGTAATGATTTAATAATTTGGGTTCGTAAAATTAAAAAGTTAGTAGACCAAGCAAGTCCCAATTCTGCTTTATTTAGCATTACTCCGTTTGAAATTATCACCGCTATTGCTTTTGATTATTTTTATCATAAAAAAGTTGATGTTTGTGTAATTGAAGTAGGTTTGGGAGGTCTTTTAGACAGTACCAATGTTATTTATCCCATTCTAACTGGAATTACTACCATTGGCAAAGATCACGAACATATTTTAGGAAAAACTCTTAAAGAAATTGCTTTTCAAAAAGCAGGAATTATTAAACCCAAAATTCCCTTAGTTACAGGAAATATTTCTCCAAAAGCTTTTTTAGTTATTGAACAACAAGCCATCAAAAACAAAGCTCCCATTTATAAATTCAAAAAAGATTACAACATAACTTATTTAGGAATGCAAACTTGGCAAGAATGTTTTAATTTTAAAACAAAACAAATCACAATAAAAGCCATCAAAACTCCTTTAATAGGAAAATATCAACCTGAAAATGCTGCAATGGCAATCCAACTTTATTATTTATTTTGTCAGCTGAAAAAATTTCCTTTCTTAGAACAAAATGTTTTTACAGGCATTAGCAAAACTCAAATTCCAGCCAGAATGCAAAAACTAAATTCAAATCCTTTAATTATTTTAGATGGTGCTCACAATGTGCATGCCATAAGAAAATTAGTCCAAACAACAATCAAACAATTTAGTAACTACCGCATTTCTATTTTATTTTCTGCTTTGGAAAACAAAAATGTAGTTTCTATGTTGTACCAATTATTAAAAATTCCCAAAGCCCACATTTATTTAACAACTTTTAATCATCCAAATAGTATTGAATTAGTACAAAAATATTTGTTTATTGCTCCACAAAGAATTACAAAAGTTTTTGATTGGCAAGACAAATTGAAGGATTTTTTACAACAAAACCAAACTCAAAATTGTAAAGATTTATTGTTAATTACAGGCTCTCTATATTTTGCCTCAGAAGTAATTCATTTTTTTGATATTTAAATATTTTTAATATTTTAAAAACATCAAATTTAATTTACACAACTTTAAAAAACTTAAAGAGGAGTCAAAAATGAAAATAGGTTTTTTTACTGATACATACTTACCAATTATTGGAGGTATTCCTATCTCTGTTAAATCTCATAAAGATAGTTTAGAAAAATTAGGACATAAAGTTTATATAATTACTCCTCAAGGACCTAAGAATTATGCAGAAAAAGATGCTTCAATAATAAGAATTAAAGGAATACCAATACCTTTTAAAGGTTTTGAAGGTCATCGTGTCGTATTGAGGTTCAAAAAATATTTATCTCTTGTAAAAGATCTTAATTTAGATATTATCCATATTCATACTGAATTTCCTATGGGTAAATTAGGTATTTATGCTTCTCAAAAATTAAATATACCATCCGTTTATACTATGAACACCATGCACGAATATTTTTTTAATAAAAGCAAAAATATTGGAATAAAAATATTTAAATTATTTTTTATATTAGCTAATAGAAAAGCTTTAAAAAAATTTATTTCCAAAACACATTCTACAATTGTTCCTACTCATAAAATTTTAACTTTATTAGAAAAAGATTACAATATCAAAGGAAAATATAATGTTGTTCCTACAGGAATCAATTTAGAACAATTTTATTCCCAAAATCACTCTTTAGAAGAAATTCAAGCTTTAAAAGTTAAATTTAATTTAGTAAATGATTTTGTTTGTATTTATGTAGGTAGGTTGTCGCCTGAAAAAGACATTTCTTATTTGATTAGTGCTTTTGCTTCTTTTTGTCAAAATCATCCTCAAAGTAAATTTGTGATTGTTGGCGATGGTCCTGAAAAAAAAGCTCTCCAAAAACAAGTAAAACAATTACAAATCGAAAATAATGTTTTGTTTTTGGGATTTGTTCCTTATGATAATTTAGGAATTTATTATCAATTGGGAAATTGTTTTTTGAGTGCTTCTTTATTTGAGACTCAAGGTTTAACTTTTGTAGAAGCGATGGCATCTTCTTTGGTTTTGTTAGCTAGACACGATCAAGCATTAGATGGTTTAATTGATAATAGAAATAATGGTTTTTTTTATCATCAAAAAGAAGAATTAATCCATTATTTAAGTCTTTTATACAATGATAATAAAAAAACTAAAACAATGTCTATGAATGCCAAAAACTCAATACTTAATTATGATCAAACAAGTTTTGCTTCTAAAATGATCTCAATTTATAAAGAAGCGATAAAAAATAATAAAGAAAACAATAACCAAAACAATAACCATAATTAATTATTTTTACCCTTTTTATTATTTTTCCTTATTCCCTAATTATTTCAACTTTTTAGTTATTAAAAAATATAAATTTATTTTTTATTTTTGTTGCTATTACTATTACAATTTGCTATGTTTTCATTAAGATAAAAAAGTATGACAATGACAATAATAAGGAGGTTTTTTGCTTGAAAATAGGAATTTTTACCGATTCATATAAACCTTTAATTAGTGGTGTTGTTGTTTCTTGTGATTCTCTAAGAGAAGGTTTGGAAGCTTTGGGACATGAAGTCTATATTATTACAACTAACTGTCCAAAAGTCAAACAAGAAAAAGATTCTCGCGTAATAAGAATTAAAGGAATGCCATTGCCTTTTAAAATTTTTAAAAATCATCGTTGGGTTTTAAGTTATAAAAAACATCTTTTTAAAATCAAAGCCCTTAATTTAGATGTAATTCATGTTCATACTGAATTTGGGGTAGGTTCTTTAGGGCTTTTAGCTAAACAAAAATTAAATTTGCCTTTAGTTTATACAGCACACACAATGTATGTTGCCTTTTTTGATACTCAAAAATCTTTTATTGTTAAATGTTTTAAAAAACCCATTTTAAAATATGTAGACTATCTTTTTACTAAATTTATTTTTAATAGTGATGTCAATATTTTGCCTACTAAAAAAGTGTTGTATTTTTTAAAAAATCGCTATTCTAATAAAGTTAATGATACTTCTAAAATCAATTATCAAATTGTTCCAACAGGTTTTAATTTAGAAAAATTTTATTATCACAATCATTTATCAGAAAAAGTTTTTTCATTAAAACAACAATTAGGACTTAAAGATTCATTTGTATGTCTTTATGTAGGAAGAATATCTGCTGAAAAAGAAATTGATTATTTGATGGACGCTTTTACTTCTTTTCACCTTCAAAATCCCAAAAGTAAATTTTTAATTATTGGTGATGGACCTGAAAGAAAAAATTTAGAAAAAAAAGCCCAAAAACTTAATTTAGATGATAAAATCATTTTTTTAGGATTTGTTGCTTATGATAAGTTAGGAATTTATTATCAATTAGGAAATGTCTTTATTAATGCATCTTTATTTGAAACTCAAGGACTTACATATATTGAAGCACTAGCTGCTTCTTTGCCTTGTGTAGTGCGTTTTGATCAAGCATTAGAAGGAGTAATTAAACATGAACAAAATGGATTTTTTTATCATAACCAAGAACAATTAATTACAATTCTTACTTCCTTATACCAAAATCCAGATAATTTTAAACAATTATCATATCAAGCTCAAAAATCAGTTAATTTATATACTCAAAAGACTTTTGTAACTAATGTTTTAGAAGTTTATAATCAAGCTATTGATAATCATAAATTAAAAAAACAAAAATTAATTCAACATCAAAAAGAAACTTCAGATAAGATTTAATTATAAAGAACAAAAAAAAGATCAAATTATTTATTTTTAATAAGTAATTTGATCTTTTAATATTTTATTTATTATGATGTTATTTTGAAAGTTTTCAAAAAATTATTTTACTATTTTGAGAATCTAAATATATTTCTACTAATTGAGATACAATAAAAACACTTATCCAAAACCATTTTTTATTTGATAAAGGTATTTTATCATACCAATTTTCTTTATAAGTTCCTTTTGTTTTTATTTTTGAATACACTTTTATTTTAACTAAAAAAAACACTTAATAAAACAACAAATTATTTATTTTTCATCAATTTTATTCACATCTTATTTCATTTTTACAAAAATTCCCAACTTTAAAATTACTTTTTTTATTTTTTTATTACCTTATCCAACTAAAAAACCTATAAATAAAACAGTTTTGTCATCTAATTAACTCAAAAAAATATTTTTTTTGTT
>NZ_BSDA01000007.1:0-20107 GCF_036985185.1 Hydrangea phyllody phytoplasma | reverse complement strand
ATTTCATCTAAATTATTATTTTCTTTATTTTCTTGATTATTATCTTTTTCATCAAAAATACCCTCAGAAAAATTAAGTCCTCCATGTTCTCCAAATTCTTTAATCATTGTTTCAACATGTTTTCTATATATACCTAGGTAATTTCCCATATTTGCCATTAATCTAACTAAGGCACCATATTCACTAATACTAATTTTACCTTTTTTAAGATAATGGTTTACTATATCTCGTAATTCATCACTAAAATCATACTTACTTTTTAATTCTTTGATATAAAAATAAAGCCAATAAATAAAAATACCAAAGATAAAAGAAGTAAAAGAAATAAATACTTTAGATTCAACAATATTAATAATTGTTTGTTGCAAATCCATTAATTATTCCTTTCTATAAAATTATTTAAAATATTTTCAATATCTTTTTTATATAAATAATTTTGTTTATTATAACTTATAAAATTATTTTTTAATTCATTTATTAAATCTAATTTTTGAGAATCAATTAAATTAACATATTCAATAATTTTTATTGGCTTTTCAATTTCCTTTATTATTTCAACTGGTTTATTATTTTGTTTAATTATTTCTATTTCTTTATTATTTTTGATAAAAAAATTAATATATAAAAATATACCAATAATTGAACCCATCAATAAACAAATAAAATTATCTAATAAATTATATTTTTTCATCTAATTTTCCTTTATTCTTTTTCAACCTTTTCATAATCTATTTTTTCAAAAAGTAATTTAGGCATAAATTTAGCTATTAAAAAAAATAAAAGCAAACTAATAACCGAAATAAAACCAAGAATTAAAAAAAATTCTTCATTAAAAATTATTACATTGAAAAAATAACCTAATAAAACAATTAAAGAAGAATATAATAATAAAATCCCACAACTAAAAAATATAATAGAAAACATTATAAAACCAAATAAATTCAAATAAACATCATTGATATTTATTCCCAAATAACTTCCGCAACATTGACAATGTTCGTGAAATTCTTTCTTTATTTTTTGTTTTTTATCCATTTTAAAAAAATCCTTAATTTTAACTTAATTTATTCATATATTCATATATTATCCTTAATGAGTGTTTTTTTAAAAAAACACTCATTTATTTAATCCATGTAATTTTAGTTGCATCAGGAACAATAAAACCAAGTTTATAAGCTGCAAATATAAAAATACAACCAAGAGCAATTAAAATTAATATTTGTCTTAAAGTCATTTTTTATTCTCCTTTTTATTATTTAGCTATTGATAAATAACCTTTTGAAGCAAAATAAACAATCAAAGGAATAACAATACCTAATGTAGGTAAAACCCAACACATAAAAAACCGCCTAAAGTTAATTTATTTCTTCTAAAAGATTTTTTACTGAAATAAGAACGTCTGTAATTTCTCGCCATTTTAATCTCCTTTTTTATTATTTAATAAGAAAAATATTTTTTAGTATTTAGAAACAATAAGGAAACCAACTTAAAAGTTGGTATTTTTTTTAATGGTTCTTTAATCGCCTACAAAAATCCCTCGAATGAAGGTAAGATATGAAGATATGATTTAAGTCTTTATATATAATCACATGTAGCTTTAATTAGCACCCTTCATGATGTCGTTGGCGGAAACAAAGTGTTCTAGTCTAGCCACAAGCTTTAACAACGAAAGCGAACCTAAAACTATCGGGCATAATGATGTCGGAAATTCGAGATTCCTAAAAACCACCCCAAACAGAGGAAATTAAAATGCCTTTGGGTTCAAGGAAAAAGAGACTTTTAGTAGTCGGAGGAATTAAAACTTGGTTTGGAATAACCAAGATAATTGCCCTCACACGGAGCCTAGGAAAGCTAGGTACAAGGCGAAGAAGTTAGATTCACAGTGAATTATTCAGTTCGGGAGAAAGGAGGTTGATGCAAATGCAACCAAATGAAGCAGATAAAACTTCTAAGCTTTCAAACTTACTGAATAGAGTTCAGACAAAATCATTAAACAGGTTAACCTTGAAAAAGGAACTGCAACAAGATATGAACTCCCTGGATAACATCA
The DNA here is from genome assembly GCF_036985185.1 of Hydrangea phyllody phytoplasma. Taxonomy (NCBI): domain Bacteria; kingdom Bacillati; phylum Mycoplasmatota; class Mollicutes; order Acholeplasmatales; family Acholeplasmataceae; genus Candidatus Phytoplasma; species Hydrangea phyllody phytoplasma. The sequence continues at coordinate 18,057 of NZ_BSDA01000007.1, read as the reverse complement.
CATTCGCCTTCAACAAGGTTGCAGGGAATGACGGTGCAGGGACGCATGGGACGGACGGTCAAACTATTGACGGAAAAGATTGGAACTACATTATCGGGTTAAATGATAAATACAGAACCAATCAATACCAACCCAAGCCCCTCAGGAGAGTTTATATCCCCAAACCTAACGGAGATAAAAGACCATTAGGTATCCCGACAATGGAGGATAGAATAATCCAACAGACAATGTACCAACTACTCAATCCATTTTATGAAGTAAAATTCTCAAAATGGAGCTATGGATTTAGACCTAACAAATCACCACATGATGCAATTAAACGCATTAAGGAGAGATTTAAGGGAATAAAATGGTTAATAAAAATTGATATCAAAGGCTTCTTTGACACAATTAATCATGACATATTGTTAAAACTTCTCAGCAAAGACATCCGTAAAGCCAAAACCCTCAAAACCATAAAACAATGGTTGGAGGCAGGCATAATGGATAACTGGGTTTTTCAAAAGACCTTCTCGGGCGCTCCCCAAGGTGGAATTATATCTCCTTTATTAGCTAACATCTACCTTCATCAAATTGACGAAAAGATGGAAAAACTAATAGAACAAGGAATACCAAAAAGGAAAGTCAATCCTAAATATAGAAAATTACAACGTTTAGGACTTGTAAGAAAAGCTAAAGTCGCGAGAGACATTAACATAAATCCAAACATTAGAGTAGAATACATTCGCTATGCGGACGACTTCATCATCGGGTGTACAGGAACAATGGAACAGGCCAACGAACTACAACAAAAGGTGGTATCCTGGTTAGTACGGGATTTAGGATTGTCAATATCTTATGACAAATCCAAAATCGTACCAGCACAAAAGGGAACAAAATTTCTTTCATACCTCATAAGAGTCAACCCAACGGCATCGTCTAAAAATAAATCTGCAAGGAAAACGCTTAACGGAGAAACCGATATCGGAATTCCGAAGGATGAGATAGACAAAAGATGCAAAAAATGGATGACGGACTCTAAGAAGAGAAAGATTATACATGATAGACAACTACATTTTAGAGACGAATTAGAAATAATTAAGTCATATAAAAGAGTGGCTGAAGGTATAATCAGATACTTCGCATATGGAAGAAACCTGAATCAGTTAACAAAGTTGGCCTATATTGCAGAGTACTCTTGTTTAAAGACAATAGCGGGGAAATACAAAACTTCCATCGCCAGAGTCCGTAAGAAATTGAACCGAGGTCAGGGGACTTGGGGTGTCAAGTACACGATAAAAACAAAACCAAGATATGAAACCTGGCCGAAGTACACCTGGGATAGGATTAAAAGGATGAGAAGATATAAGGATATTAACCTTGATATCATTCCTAATCCGAATATATACCTAAGTCGTACACATCTCACAGACCGTTTAAAAGCGGAAGAATGTGAAATGTGCCAAAGGTATGACGTTAAGTTGGAAATACACCACACTAAGACAGTGCGAAATCGCAACTAGCAAAGCGTGATGAATAAAGCAACTATGGTGCTATGTAAACAGTGCCATAGAAGGAGAACCAACGAACAAATAATAAGCTTCAATGACAATAGGAAAATAATAAACGTCTGAATAATCAATCAACTAAATAGTGATATTTAGAAGACCCTAGAAATAGGCTGTGAATGGGAAAGCCGTATGCTTGGAAACTTGCTTGTACGGTTTGGAGCGGGGCTGCACGTAAATAACCAACACGCGTGTAATCTATCGCTATCATAAGGAAATAATGCCAAAAAAGATTTTTGAGGACAAGAAAAACATGTACGAGAAAATCCAAACAAATGACGACTATAAAAATCAATTCCTTTATTAGAATTTGATTCAATTTGTTTATCATTTTTAGAAACATATTTACTAACATATGAAACAATTTTATTAACATAATCTTTTTTATCAAAAGTACCTTTATAAAAAACTTTACATTTACTAATTTCAATTTTTTCAAATAAAAGATTTTTTTTGATGGTCTAAAAATTTGAACGTTTTGACTAATTGGATTTAAATGTTTATAATGTTTTATATTATTTTTATTCATAACAGATGCATAAGCATTAGCCCAAAGCAAAGTAATTTTTGGCACTTTAACATTCTTTTTCTCGTAATAATTTTGAGGTATTTTAATATTACCTTTTTCATCTATTTTATGCATTAAATAATCATCATAAAAAATACTCTTATTCCCTTTAATAGGTCGGTTTTTCAAACACAAAGCATAATCTTTATCAGTACACAATGAACTGTTCCGTTTTTTTAGACACTTTTTAAGTTTAATGAAATTATTTGTTAGTTTGAAAAGATATGAAATTATCTATTTAATTTTAAGTCTTAAAGAGTAATTTTGAAATAAAAAAGTGTCTAAAAAAACGGAACAGTGCAGCTTTTGGAACTCCTTTATTTTTCTTTGACATTTATTTTCCCTTTATTTCCTTTTCTTTTTATATGATTTTTATATGATTTTATATTTTATATAATATTGCAAAAATACTTTCTAATATTGTTTTATATAAATAGTAAAATTGCAGTAATTTTGGTATTTAAATATTGTATCAAGTATTTTAATATTTTAAAAATATAACACATGACACCAAATAAGTTAAGTTTTTTTAAAATTAAAAATAAAAATAAATATTTAGTATTATTTTGATATAAACTGAGATTTATAACAAAAATATTTAAAAATTCAAAAATAAAACTAAAAAATAAAAATATATTTTAAAAACAAAAAAACTCAATATTTAAAAACTTAAAAAATTAAAAATACACTAAAAATACAAAAATACAATTTTTTTGCTAAATTGCATCAAAAATACTTTAAAAGTATATTGACATTTTTTTATTAACCATCTAACACTTTTTCACCCCTTTATCTTTTTTTACAACAGCAATTTAAAAATAAAAAATATTACTATTAACATCATTTTATCACAAAAAAGGAATGTTTTGCTCACTCATCTTTATATCATGAGTGTTTTTCTTGCAATTTTATATAACAAAAAAAACCAACTTTTTAGAGTTGATCTTATAATTTTTCAAAATATTTAATTGTTTGATGTTAATAATTTGGCAATATTTTATCAAAAAGGGTTTTGGGCAAAAGGATAATAAAACCTATCATAAAGGCACAAAAGCCACACACCAAGCAAAAGAAGTGCCAATCCTAATAAAAAAGTAAACAAATCAAGAATACTAAAAGATTTTTCATAATACCAAGTTCTTGTTTTGTATTTACCAAAACGCCTCAATTGCATAGCATTAGTAATTACATCAATTTTATCTAAATTAAAGAAAATCAAAGGAGGAATAATAAGGGCAATTCTTTTAATATCTGCAATAATACAAGCCAAAAAATGAGTTTTTTTAACAACTTTAATACCTCGTGCTTGTTGATTGAGAGAAATATTTTTAAAATCTTTTTGAATTTCAGGAATATAACGAATAGTAAGGGCAAAAGCATAACTAATTTTATAACTAACCCCTAATTTATTTAAACTAGCAGCTAATTGACTGGGATTAGTAGTTATAATAAAGATTAAAAATAAAGGAATAATACAACAATATTTTAACAACACATTAAATTGATAAAATAATTGTTCTTGGGTTAAAAGATTAAAAAATAAAGGAATGGGGGTTTTGGAGTTATATATTTGAGTACCATAATTTCTAAAACAAAAAAAAATAATAATATTATTTACAAACAAAAAAAAGAAAGTTCCTTTAACTACAAACGCTACTTGCTGCCATTTAATTTGAGCACACCAAAACAAAAACAAAGAAAAAAAGACAAGTCCTAACAAAAACCATATATGATAGACCATCATACAAGCAACTGAAACCAAAATTAAAAACAATAGCTTAGTTGCTCCTTGGATTTTATAAATGAAAGTATTACCTGGTAAATATTGTAACATACTATTTGCCATAACAACAATCCTCCTTTAAAAAAGCCAACATTTGAGTTAACAAAACATTTTTTTGTTCTGATGTAAATGGCAATTTATTGATAAGAACAATCAAGCTGATAGGATTGAGAGAAGTTTTTTGAATTAAAGACATATCTGTAAAAATTTTTAAAGGAGTAGTATTTGCAATAATTTTTCCTTGTTCCAAAACCAAAGTTCTTTGAGTATAATTAAGCATTAAAGACATATCATGAGTAATAATTATAATGGTAATTCCTTTATTATTTAACTTTTGTAAAAAAGTCATAATTTGTGTGTGATGTTTTAAATCTTGTCCTATGGTAGGTTCATCCAAAATAAGAATTTGGGGTTGCATCACTAAAATAGAAGCAATGGTAAGTCTTTTTTTTTGTCCAAAACTAAGAGCAGAAATAGGCCAGTTAACAAAACAATCCAAATTACAAGTTTTCAAAATGGCATGCACTTTGGTTTTTATTTCAGTTAATGAAAGTTGTTTTCCTAAAAGCCCCAATGCTACTTCTTCAAAAACAGTTTTTTGAGAAATCATATGGTGGGGATTTTGCATGACAAAACCAATTTTTTCTGATCTTTGTTGTAAAGACAAATGTGTTAAATCTTGATTATTTAATAAAATAGTTCCTGTTTGAGGATTACAAAAACCACAAATAACTTTGGCTAAAGTAGATTTACCACTACCATTTTTACCAACAATACTAATCATTTTTCCTGGAAATAAATCCAAAGAAATGTCATTTAAAATATTGGGTTGTTTGGATTCATAGTGATAAGAAATATTTTGTAATTGCAAAATGGGGCAAAATGGGGCAAATTGTTTGGGGAAAAAAGGCAATAATTGAGTTGGGTCGTTTTGAGAAATAGCACATTTTTTTAAATTTGTTAATTGATTGGAAAAATATTGAACAAAATCTAAGGATTGTAAGGCAGGCAAATTTAATAAATAAGGAAGAGTTCCCAAATTGATACCAACCTTTTTCAAAGCACTAATATAAGTTGGTTCTTGGATACCTTGTTTAGTTAAAATATTTTCTAAAATTAATTTTTGGGGAGAATTGTCATAAATAATTTTTTCATCTTCAAATACTATTACCCTATCAAAAGAATCATCTAAAATATCTTCTAAATAATGTTCGATAACTAAAATAGTCGAATGATATTTTTGATGAATAGTTTTTATTAAAGCAGTCATTTTGGCTCTTGAAACAGGATCAAGATTGGATAGAGATTCATCAAATAACAAAATAGAAGGATTATAAATTAAAACTCCTGCCATCGATGCTAATTGCTTGTGACCTTCAGAAAGTTCTTGTGGTTTGTAATCTAAAAAGGATTGCAATCCTAAATCTTGTGCCCACATATTTACTTTTTGATATATTTCACTTTGAGGCAAATCATCATTTTCCAAGGCAAAAGCTATATCTTCTGCTACTGTTAAACCTACAAATTGATTATCTGTATCTTGCATAATGGTACCCACATCCAAAGATAGATCAAAGATATTGGTTTGTGTCAAGACTTTATCCTTAATAATAACAGTACCTGTAATTTTTCCTTGATAACTATGAGGAATCAAACCATTAATACATTTTAAAAAAGTAGATTTACCGCTGCCATTTTTGCCCACAATCAAAACTTTTTGTCCTTCATAAATAGTTAAATTAATTTGATTTAGAGTTGGTGTTTGTTGGCTATAATATTGAAAACTAAAATCTTTAAAAATGATTAATGGTTTTGGCATAAAGTTCCTCTTTGAAGTTATAAAATAAAAAAATTGATTAAGGATGTTTAAAAATATTTAAGAATTATTAATTTTAATTAAAGTAGCTTGTTTAGTGTAATGACAAGAATACATAGACATTAATTTAATTCCTACTACACTATAAGCTAAAATATTAGAAATTACTATCAAAAAACTTTGTAAATAAACTAGTTTAGGTGGTTGTCCGTAAATCAATAAATCACTTTGAGGAGCAAAAAAACCCCAAATTATAAAATTACAAGCAACCTGATAAAGCCAAAAGTAAACAATTTTTTTCTTGGTAAACACTTGATATTTAAGATCAATTATTTTATGCGGCAATCCGTAAATAAATCCAATAAGAGCAGAGCATAAAACCCAATTCCAAGAAACATTTCCAAACAAAATAAAATCTTTAATGGTGTGCCCTATAAGTCCTACATAAAAACCAACCGCAGGACCAAAAGCAACAGCAATGAAAGCTAAAAAAGCGACTGAAGTTTCAATACTTACATTAAATCCCACAGGAATAGAGGCAAAACAACTTAAAACAAAAAATATCGCAGCACTCAGTCCTATAGTAACAGTTTTTTTAATAGAATCATCTTTTGACATTGGTTAGTTCCTTTAATAAATGGTTTGGGTTGGGAAAATATTGGTGGGTTGGGGTTTTGCTTGTAATGTTTTTTAATTTCAAAGCTTAAATTATTCATTTATAGTTTTATTTAAATTTTTTATTTTTTGTTGGGATTTAGCGGATTAGAATTGTTTTTACTTTCTAACAATTTTTGATATTGCTTACAATAACTTTCATATTTCTTTTTTTCAATTTCAATTTTGGCACTTGCGGCTTTTTGCAAGAAAGATGGATTATTTAAAATGGTTTCACTTCTTTTAATTTCTTTAAGAAGGGTATTTTTTTGTTGTAAAAAATTACTTTCAAATTTGGTTTCATTAAGTTCGTTTAGGGTTTTGCGGTCAATATAAAGACTTAAATTTTTTTCAATTAACCAAATAGTTTTTTTTGAATTGGTAACTTTGTTAGTAATTTTAATTTGTAAAGTTTTGAAAAATTTTTCTAAAGCTTGTTGCAAATTTACGAAATCTTGGAGGATAGTTGAAAATTGAGATGCAACTTCTAATTCTAAATTTAATTTACAATTGATATTGGATTCTTGTCTTAAATGACGTGTTTTAATAATTAAGTTTTTAAGATTTTCAAAATCAGCTAAGGCATCTAAATTACAATAAGAAGTTTTTTGCAAAGTGGTTTGAGTAATGTTCGTTTTATTGTCAAAATTTTCATAAAGAGTATCAGTTACAAAAGGAATAAAAGGATGTAAGAGTTGCAAAATATGTTTCATCATATAAACTAAAAATTTTTGACTGTTGTGCAAGTTTGTTAAATTGGAGTTATTCTGATCTAAATCATGTTTGGCAAATTCTAAATGCCAATTAGCAAAATCTTCCCAAACAAAGTGATATAAAATTTTTCCAATTTCTTTTAATTCATATTTTTGATATAAAGTTGTTACTTTTTGAGTTGTTAAATGCAATTGTGTTAAAAGGGCTTTTTGGGTCAAAGTCAAAAGATTGATATCAAAATCAGTGTCTAAGGTGCTGGTATTTAATTTTACAAAACGACTAATATTCCACAATTTATTAATAAAATTCCAAGATGAAGCAACTTTAGTCTCATCATAGAATAAATCAAACCCAGGAGCAGCGTTAGTAGTTAAAAACCATCTAAGAGCATCGGTACCATATTTGGCAACAACTTCCAAAGGATCAACACCATTACCTTTTGATTTAGACATTTTTTGTCCTTTGTTATCTCTTACTAAACCATGTAATAAAACATCTTTAAAAGGGTCTTTGTGGGTTAATAAAATACTTTGAAAAACCATTTTTGATACCCAAAAAGTTAAAATGTCATAGCCTGTTACTAAAACATCAATAGGAAAACGATTTTGAAATAAAGGGGCATTGCAATTAGGCCATCCCAAAGTGCTAAAAGGCCACAAAGCAGAAGAAAACCAAGTATCCAAAACATCACAATCAAGGCTCCATTCTGGACCAGGACTTTCTATTTGAACTTTAATTTCTTGTCCTTTATGCCAAGCAGGAATTTGATGACCCCACCATAATTGACGCGAAATACACCAGTCTTCGATATTTTGGAGCCAATTATTAAAAATATTTTCAAAACGAAGCGGAAAAAAATTGATTTTGTTAGTTTTTAAAGCAATTTGGGCGATGGCTTTGGTTTTTAAAAACCATTGTAAAGAAAGACGCGGTTCGATGATGGCATCCGAAATACTTGAATATCCTACTTTATGAAGGTGATTTTCGGTTTTTGTAAAAAATCCTTTTTGTTTAAGAGTTTGCACTAACTTTTGACGACAAACAAAGCGGTCTAATCCTTGATATTGCAAGGCTAAGTCGTTCATAGTGCCATCTTCGTTCATGCATAATAAAGCTTTTAATTGATGTCTTTTATGATGTCTTTTAGCTACTTCAAAATCATTAATATCATGTCCAGGTGTCACTTTTACAACTCCTGTACCAAAATTAATATCTACGTAATTATCACTAATAACAGGAATTTGGATGTTAGTATCAGGAATAAAAACTTTTTTGCCAATAAAAGATTGATATCTAGGATCGTTAGGGTTTACCATTAAAGCTTGATCGGCAAACATGGTTTCGGGGCGAGTGGTTGCAATTTTTAAAAAAGAAGGAACCAAAGAAGCGTCAGACAAATTGGAATTAGTTGGAAAATCAACCAAAAAATATTTAATATAATATAATTTTCCTTCAGTTTCATGGTAATTTACTTCTACATTAGAAAGGGCTGTTTTAGTTTCGGGGTCCCAATTAATAATTTTATAATCTCTGTAAATTAATTTTTTTTGGTATAATTTGACAAAAACTTCTTGAACTGTTTGGCTCAATTCAGGATCAAGGGTAAATTTTTCAAAATTATAATCTAGATGCAGCCCTAAAACTTGCCATTGTTGCCTAATATTTTGGGCATGTTTTTCTTTCCACTGCCACGCATATTTTAAAAAAGTTTCTTTACTTAAAGTTTTGGTCAAAAGCCCTTCTTGTTTTAATTGTTCTTTAACTTTATTTTGAGTGGCAATTCCTGCATGATCCATCCCAGGCAAAAAGAGCACATCAAAGCCTTGCATTTTTTTAAATCTTATAATAATATCTTGAATGGTGTTATTCCAAGCGTGTCCCAAATGCAGTTTTCCTGTTACATTGGGAGGCGGAATTACAACAGTAAAAGTTTTTTTATTGGCGTTTGGTTTGGCACAAAAATATTTTTTTTCTAACCATTGTTGGTATCTTTGATGTTCTACTTTTTTAAAATCATATTTAGTTTGCATAAAAGCTAGCTTCTTTCTATTTTCTTTTTTTAGGGTTGAAGTTTTTGGGTTTTAAAAGTTTTTTGGGGGTTATGTTTGGGGTTTTGAAAATGTTTAAATGGATTGGAGGAAATAAAAAAAATTACAAATTTTTTTGCAAAGTGAAAAAGTTGGAAAAACTAAAAATAAAAGAGCCAAAAAATAAGGGACTCCTTTTTTAATCATTGGCATTTGGATCCATTAATTGACTTAAAAACAGTTTTAATTCTTCCAGCCCTTCTTGTTGTTTTGAAGAAATCAAAAAAAAATATTTAATCTGGGGAAAGTGATTAACAAGCATTTTTAATTGTTTGGGCACAAGATTTTTTTTAACTTTATCCTTTTTAACAAATAACAAGACGACCTCAAAACCCGCTTGCAAAAGAGCTTGATGGATTCTATCGTCTTCTTGGGTAGCACCCACTTTAAAATCAATTAGCTGAAAGACTGCTTTGAGATGAGAAGTTTGTTCCAAAAAAGAAATAATCATCGGCAATAACTGCTTTTGAATTTCTTTACTTTTTTTAGCATAACCGTATCCAGGAGTATCGATCAAATAAAAAGATTCGTTAATGTCATAGTAGTTTAGGGTGATGGTTTTGCCAGGAGTTTGAGAAATTTTAGCTAATTTTTTTCTTTGAGTTAAAGCATTGATGAAAGTGCTTTTGCCAACGTTGCTTCTGCCCATTAAAACAATTTCGGGTTGTTTTTTCAAAGGAATATCTTTAAAATGGACAATACTACGCACAAAAGTGGCTTTTTTAATCATTTTGGTTTTTCCTTTTCTTTGTTTTTGTCTATAATTGTTTGCGATTGGTGATTTTGGGAAATTTTTGAAGGTGGTTTACAAATATTATTATAGCAAATTATTATTTTTGTTGCTTTATATTTTGTGATATCGTTTTATAATAATATTTTTTTGATAAAATAACAATAGTGATAATGATAATAATGTTGAATTGATCTTTTGCAAAACATTTAAAAAACAAACAATTAATTAATAATAAAAGGGCAAAATGAGGTTTTTAATTTGGAACAAACAAATAACATACATTTAATTTGGGGAAAACAAAGGTTTTTTCTAGAAAAAAAAATAAAAAAAATAATTAATATTTGCAAGCAAAAACAATTAGATGTAGTTTATTATTGTATGCAAAAAGATCTTGTAACAGAGCTGCAAAAAGAACTACAAACCACTTCTTTGATTGAAAGCGCATGGAAAAAAGTAGTTTTGGTGGATCACAGTGAAATTTTATTTCAAAAAAAACCTCAAGAAATGGCTTTTTTAATTTCTTATTTACAAAATCCTTACAACAATTTAGATTTATATTTTTTTGCAGAAAAAACAACTAAAGCATCTGAAGTTCAAAAAATTTGGGAAAAATATTGTCTTTGCAAAACAACAAACACTTTGGAGAAAAAAGATTTTTTTAAATATATCATGGAAGTTTTTCAAAAAGATGGTTTTCAAATTGATACCAAAGCTATCCAAGAATTAGTGAGCAAAACTAACTATAATCTTTATTTATTGCATCAAGAAATAACAAAAATCAAATTATTTCAATCAAATGATAAAAATATAACTTGGCAATTGGTGCAAAAAATCAATGCTTTTAAAGAAAATGACAATATTTTTGGATTAATTAATCTTTTTTTAAAACAAAATTATATTGATGCTTATCAAATGTATCAAACCTTAAAAACGCAAAAAATCAATGCTTTTCACGTTATAAATCAATTAGCTCATAAAATTAAAGAATTGTTATTGGTAAAAGAAATGTTGCAACAAAAAAAAAGCCCAGAAGAAGTGCAAAAAGTTTTGCCAGTTTCACAAGGCAAAGTATTTTTTTTAATGAAAGAAGCAAAATTGATTGAAACGCAAAAATTAAATACACTGTTTTTAGATTTAATAGAATTAGAATATCAAATTAAAATGGGTGCTGTAAATAAAGATATCGGTTTGGAAATGTTTTTATTGGGTAAGCAAAAGGTTTTTTTGTAATTTGAAAACTAAGCACATAACTTACAATTTTTTGACGGTCACAAAGGTTTTAAGATTTGTAAAATTTCTTCTTGAGTAATTGTTCCTTGCCTTAAAATAACTGGTTGAAAAGTGGTTAGATCAACAATAGTTGAAGATATTTTTAAAATCGGGTGATAGTTTTGATAAATTAAGGCGATTTTATTGTTATAAATATTAAAAATAGTTTGGTAATCATTTAGTGGAGGATGATTGCTTTGATTAACAGAAGTGGTCTTTAAAGGACCATTTTTTTTTAAAATTTCCAAAGCTAAAGGATGATTGGGGATTCTTACTCCTAAAGTTTTTGCCTTTGTTTTAGAAAAATATTTCAAAGTGGTAGGCAGAATTAAAGTTAAAGGGCCTGGCCAAAAATGCAGAGCTAATTTAAGGCTTTTGGGACTAAATTGGATCAATTTTTTTGCTTGTTGTAAAGATGCACACAAAACAACAATACTTTTATTTAAAGGTCTTTTTTTAATTTGATAAATGCAATTGAGTCCTTTTTTATCATATAATTTAGCGCCCATACCATAAACTGTATCGGTTGGAAAAATAATAATATCTTTTGGTTTCACAATAATTCCTTTATTTATCTTTATTTATCTTTATTTATCTTAAACTGGTTTTTTTAATTGAATTGTTTTGATTTTGGTTTTTTAAAAGAAATTGCATCAAAACTAACTTTGGGCAAGTTGTTCTTTTTGGGCTTCATGAATCAAAGGTTCAATAACTAAATCGAGTTTACCTTCCATAATAATATCTAATTTTTGTAAAGTAAGTCCAATTCTATGATCTGTTATACGATTTTGGGGGTAATTGTATGTTCTTATTTTTTCGCTTCTTTCACCAGTTCCTACTAAATTTTTTCTGTGTTTGTTTTCTTCTTCTTGTTTAGTGGTTAACATTTGATTATAAATGCGTGTTTTTAAAAGGGTAAATGCTTTATCTTTGTTTTCGTGCTGGCTTTTTCCTTCTTGACAAGCAACACTAATTCCCGAAGGTATATGAGTAAGTCTAACAGCTGATTTAGTAGTGTTTACTGATTGTCCACCAGGTCCGCTAGAATTAAAAGTGTCGGTGCGAATGTCATGCCAATCAATTTTTAATTCTAATTCTTCTGCTTCGGGAACTACCAAAACAACAGCAGTAGAAGTGTGAATTCGCCCTTGGGCTTCGGTAGCGGGAACACGTTGGACGCGATGCACACCTGATTCATACTTTAAAAAAGAATAAATATTTTGTCCAGAAATTAAAAGTTCTACGGAAGAAAGACCGCCTTTAATGCTGGGATTTAGATTGAGGATTTCGACTTTCCATTTTTTGCTTTCGGCGTATTTAACATAGGTTCGTAATAAATCAGCTGCAAAAAGATTCGCTTCGTTGCCACCAGCTGCACCTTTAATTTCTAAGACAACATTTTTTTTATCAAAAGAATCTTGGGGTAAGAGCAAAATTTTTAATTGATCTAAGGTAGTTTTTTTTTCTGACAAAATAGTATCTTTTTCTTGGTTTGCTAAAAGCAATAATTCTTGATCTTGTTGGGTTTCTAAAATGGTCTGTATTTGAGTAAATTCGGTTTCTAAATTTAAGTATCGGTTAAAAAGTTCTACTGTGGGTTCTAATTTTGATAAATTTTTTAAAATGTCAATTTTTTGGTTTATGTTTTGTTCGTTTAACAAAAGTTTTTGTAAATCTTGATATTTTTGTTTTATTATTTTTAATCTGTCAAGCATATTTACCTCTTTGTTTTTTAAAAAAGAATGGGGGGTTAAAAAAATATTTTAATCAATCAAAATGCTTTTTTATTCATTTATATTAGGTTCGATTTCTGAAAAAAACATATGATCAAAATCAAGTATAAATTCTCTAATACCAATTGATCCTTGACGATTTTTGGCAATAATAACTTGGGTGTGTCCAGAAGAATCGGGTTTTTTGTCCTTTTCATAATAACCTTCTCGGTACAAAAACATTACAATATCGGCGTCTTGTTCAATTGAACCTGAATCTCTGAGGTCAGCCAAAATGGGACGTTTGTCTTCTCTTTTTTCTACATCCCTTGATAATTGTGAAAGGGCAATAACAGGAATTTTTAATTCACGTGCCATTTGTTTTAAACTTTGAGAAATTTCTGCTACTTCTTCTTGACGGTTGTGTTTATTAGTTTTGCGGATAAGTTGCAAATAATCTATCATTACAATATCAAGTTTGTTTTGACTTTTAAGTTTGCGACATTTAGCTTTAATATCTAAAATATTTACTGTAGCTGAATCATCAAAATAAATATTTAGATCATCCATTTTTTCTATTGATATTTCTAACAAAAATTTTTCTTCTCTGTTTGTGTTACCCAATTGAATTTTTTTGTGCTGTATTTTTGATTGAGTGCTTAACATGCGCATAGCTAATTGTTCGTTTGACATTTCTAAACTAAAAATAGCAATATGAGGGGATTGATAATTGTGTTTGGGATTTGCAATTCTGAGAGCTAAATTAAGCATAAAAGTACTTTTTCCCATGGAAGGACGAGCAGCTAAAATAATAAATTCTTCGGGCTTAAATCCTAAAGTAATATTGTTGAGATTATCATATCCAGTGGAAAGACCTACTAAATCTTTATGGCGTTTGGCAAGAATATTTTTTTCTTTAGTGTCTTTTAACAAAATTTTTAATTTTAATAATTCACTGGTTTTTTTGTTTTTAGTTAAATTAAAGATTTTTTCTTCTGAAAAATCCAAATATTCTTGGACATCAATGTTTTCGTATCCTTTTTGTGCTAATGAAGTGACAGTTTCGATAATTTCTCTTTTTAAAGCAGTTTCCTTAATTAAATCAATATAGGTTTCTATATGTTGAGTAGAAGGCATCAAATCAGATAATTCATTTAAATAATCGATATTTCCTATTTGTTGTAATAATTTTTCATTGTCTAAAATAGCACTTACTGAAGAATAATCAATTTGTTTGTTAGTTTCATGCAAAGTTTTCATTGCTCTAAAAATATGTTGGTGATGAGAGTTGTAAAAGTCAGTTTCTGCAATCATATCTAAGGTAAAAGCTATTTTTTCAGGGTTTAAAAGTAAAGCTCCTAACAAAGCACGTTCTGCTTCAGGACTTGAAGGAGTATTTTTAGAATAATTGGTCATTTGTTTTTTCTTTCAGTCACATTAAGGAAAAAAGTAGCCTTAATTTGATCAGTTAGAAAAACATCAACAGGATAAATACCAATAGCAATGATTTCACCTTCTAAAGATATTTTTTTGCGGTCAAGAGTAATATTATGAACTTTTAAAAATTCTTCAGCAATTTGTTTGAGAGTAATTTTTCCATAAATTTTTCCTTTAGGTCCTAATTGAATATCTAGAGTAATTTTTTTGTCATCAATTTCTTGTTTTAATTTATGCATTAAAAGTTCGTGATTACGTTTTTGTTCTTGTTCTAACATTTGGGATTGTTTAATTGCAGCTAAATTGGTTTTGTCTGCTAAAAGAGCTTTTTTATTTTGAATTAAAAAATTGCCATAACCATTATTAACTTTAATAATTTCGTGTTTTTTTCCTTTATTAGGAATGTCAGTTAACAAAATAATTTCCATATTCTTTTCACCTTTTTCATATTCTAATTTTAAAAAATGTTTTAAAGTGTCTGTAACTGTTTTGATATTAGTTCCTTCTAATTGAGTAGCAGCGCTATTGAGATGTCCTCCACCTTCCATTTGTTCCATGATAGTTTGAACGTTAATTTCATTGTAAGAACGAGCACTAATTGCTATTTTATTATCTGCTATTTGAGCTATCATAAAGGCAGCATCAACGTTGCGAATGTTTAGAACACTTTCTGCCACTTGAGCTAAAAAAGAACGATTTTCATAAATTGCAGAACTTTGAATAATAGCAAATCTATCCATAAAAATTTCCATTTCAGAAATCAGTTTATTAATTTCTAAAACTTTATCAAAGTCTTTACGTAACCAACTTTTAACCTCAATTGCATCAGCGCCTAAATCTTTTAATTTGGAAGTTACTTCAAAAGTTCTAGAACTTGTACGATAAATAAAAGCGTTAGTATCAATTAAAATACCTGCATACATAATGCTTGCTTCAAAAGCAGTAATGTGGACTTCTTTTTCCAAAAATCCCATAATTTCAACAAGCAATTCAACAGTTGAAGAAGCAGATGATTCGACGTAAGAAAAAATAGAAGGAATAATTTCTTCGGTAGCGCGGTGGTGATCAACAACTACAATATTGGACGTTAGTGACAAAAGTTCGGGACTATTTACCATATCTTTAGTTTGAGTATCCAAAACTGCAATTAAGGAATTGTCTTTAATCATTTTGGAGGCTTGTTGGGTTGTAATAATATTTAGAGATATTTTTGCCTCAGTTTTAATTAATTGATGATAAACAGGAATGAGGCTTTTGTCTAATTTTTCTTCATCAAGGATAATATAATTGTTGCTTTCAGGATGGATAGTGGTTGCAATTTTGTAAAAAGCAATGACAGAACCTAAAGCATCAAGGTCGGTGTGAGTGTGTCCCATGATAAAACAATGGGGGTGTTTTTTCAAAATATCGACCAAATTTTGGGCATTAATACGAGCATGAACTTTGGATTGTTTACTTAAAGAAGCAATTTTGGCACCAAAATATTTAATTTTTTCATTTTCAATATTAACAACTACTTGATCGCCACCCCTTTTTTGAGCTAATTCAATTGCATTTTGACTGTAGGTAGCCAGTTTTTCATATGACAAATTCCAACAAGCAATTCCCATAGAAAGAGTGACTTTTAATTGATATTTGTAAGAAATGTTGCGGATGGTATCCAAAATACTAAATTTATTTTCTAACATTTTATCTAAGTTTTGGCGGTTAAGAAGAAGTAAAAAACGGTCGTCTATCAATTGTTTTAAATAACCTTCATAAGGTTCAATGTAATCAGATAAAGCACTTAAATATTCACCTTGTATTTGTGATTGTTCTGAAAGATCATAACGAATTAAGGATTCTGCTAAATTATCAAAAGCAATCATGGCAAGAGATAAGGTTTTTTGTAAAAATAAATGTTTGATTTGTTCTTTTTCGGTAGCATCAAACAAGTAAAAAACACTTAAATCTTTTTTATAAAAACATTCAAATTTTTGGTTTTCCAAAGTGATAATAGTTTTGGGGATTGCATCAGAAGTGCTTATTAGTTGTGCCATATTTTCATTAATTTGAGCTAAGGGCGAATTGATTTCATGATTTTTCAAAATAAAACTGGCGTAAGGATTGAGCCACTGAATTTCTTGACTAGAAATATCAATTAAAACAATACCAATAGGAAGTTCGTTAAGTACTTCTTCTCCAATTTGACTTACGTGAAAAGATAATTTAGACCATAAAGAAAGTTTGTTTTTTAATCTTTTAATTTGGGCGTTTTTTTTAATGTGAAGCAAAAAACTGATAACAAAGGATGCTAAAATGATTTTTCCAAAAAAGTTAAAAATGAAAAAAATGATTTTACGACGCATACCACTCATTTCGCTGGAAGTATTTTGGCTTGGGTTTTGATTGTTGGTTAATTGATTAATTGTTTCGATAATTTCTTGGATATTTTGGAAATCCAAACAAAAAAGAATTAAAATCAAAACAACAATTACACAAGCAATTACAATAAATTTTGTGTTATGTTTATTTTTAGAAAACATAATTTTTTTTGCCCTCATTTGCATTTAAATAATTAGATAAATTTGGTTTTTAATATTTGCAATTAATAAAAAAAACAGGATGCAACACCTGTTTTTATTGTTGGATAAAAGGAATTAAAGCCATATGGCGAGCTCTTTTAATAGCAATTGCCAATTGACGTTGCCATTTAGCAGAAGTATTTGTTACTCTTTTAGAAAGAATTCTTCCACGGTCAGTAATAAATCTTTGTAAAAGCTCTATGTCTTTAAAATCAATTTTAGTTACTTTGTTTTCAGTAAAAAAACAAACTTTGCGACGTTTTTTAAAAGTATTTTTTTTATTGTTGAATTTCATTTGTAGCTCCTTTTGAAATTGAAAATATTTATTGTTGTTTGGTTTGGTTCGCTTGTATTTAATGTTTTTGTTTTAAGATTTGATTGTTATATTTGTTTATTATTTATATCAGTTAATTTAAGAATTGTTTTTAATTTTAGAAATTGTCATAAGCATTATCAGGATTTTTTTTAGATTCTAAGAATTGGACATTGTTACAAACAACACTAGTTTGCCAATTAGTTACACCGTCTTTTTCCCAAGTTTCTACTCTAATGTTTCCTTCAACACCTATTAAAGCACCTTTAGAAATATATTTTTCTAAATTTTCAGCTTGTTTACCAAAAACAGTACAATTGATAAAATCAGTTTTTTTTTCGCTAGAAGCACTTACAATTCTATTAACTGCCAAAGTAAATTTAACAACATAAGTACCACTATTAGTATTTTTTAGTTCTGGGTCTTTGGTAATGCGACCTACTAAAATAACTTTATTAATCATATGAATTAAACTCCTTATTCTTTATCTTTGATAAAGATAAATCTAATAATTTCTTCAGTAATTTTAACAATACGATTAAATTCTAAAACAGCATCATTATCTGCTTTTACCATTAACCAATTGTAATATCCTTTTTTATGATTATCAATAAGATAAGCTAGGTCTTTTAATCCTATTTCGTTTTGTTCCAAAATTTGATTTGGGGCTTGTAAAAAAACATTTTGCAAAGTGTCATTAATTTTTTTAACGTCTTTGCTGTCTAAATTGGGGCGTAAAATATACATTATTTCGTATTTTTTCATTTTTTTCTCCTTATGGCCTACGCGGTCTTTATCTCTAAATTGTAAAGACAAGGAATAAGCATTTTATTTTATAATTTATAAGACATTAATATTAT
>NZ_BSDA01000006.1:0-23998 GCF_036985185.1 Hydrangea phyllody phytoplasma | reverse complement strand
CAAGCAATTGGGATTATTACTCGTGAATTGAAAAAATTAGCAATGGAAATACAAATTCCTATTATTGCTTTAAGCCAAATGAACCGCGCAACTTTAATGAGAGAATCTAAAATCCCTAATCTTTCAGATTTAAGAGATTCAGGTTCAATCGAACAAGATGCCGATATGGTTATGTTTTTGCATCGCGAAAGTTATTATGAAAAAGACCCATTTACAAATGTTGTAGAAGATTTTACCCAATTTATTGTTGCTAAAAATCGTTCAGGTAAATTAGGCCAATGTTACTTTAATTTTGATAAAGAAATCCAAAGAATCAAGGAAAAGTAATGTTAATTTCAGAAAAAATTTTATCTCAAATCAAACCTGATAATTACTTTAAATATCCTTTTAATCAATATATGCAATTAAATCATCAAAGTTTGAATCATTATTTTCAAATTACCAAATCAACTTCCCAAAAGCAAAAAGTACTGCGTGGCAAAATTAATGAATACCTAATTTTAATTTATTTTCGGCATTATGGAATCACCAAACAATATCCTCAAACATATTTATTTTTCATTCCTGATATCAAATTTGATTTAGTTTTATTTACCCAAAACAAACGCATTATTGCCTTCAACTTCAAAACTTGCCTTCGTGAACGTTATAAACAAGCTATCATCGAAGCCCAACAACTAAAAAAACTTGATACGCGTTTTGAATATTATTTGTTAACTAATGATGCTATCGAATCTCAAAGACTCAATAATAAAATTAAAAACGGCAAAGTCCAAGGAATTAATCAAGTAATTGATTGTTTTTCTCAAAAAGCCAATATCTTCTTAAAAACCTTATTCAAAAGACAATTTATTTCTTTTAAAGATATTAATTTAATCAAAAATACGAAAGGAAATATTAAAAATGTTTAATAAATTAATAGTTTTTGAAGGGTTAGATGGAAGTGGCAAAACTACTTTGATTAATAAATTAAAAAATTCTTTAATCAATAAAGGAAATAAAGTAAAAGTTTTTCAAGGTTTGGGAAGTAGTTCTATTGGAAAAGAAATAAGAAAATTGTTTTTACATCAAAGAAAAACAAGTCCAAAAACTAAATATTTTCTTAGTTTCGCCAACATGATCCAAGTTCAAGATGAACTGATAATCCCCAATTTACTCAACGGTCATTTTGTTTTAATTGACCGTTGGTATGGTTCCACTTTGGCATATCAAAGCAATGATGTTGATTATGATGATGAAATAACATCAAAAATTATTAATCAATATTTAATCAAACCTCAATTAACTTTCTATCTAGATATTGACCCCCAAATTGGATTACAACGAAAACAAAACCAATCAAATCATAAATTAGATTTAATTGAACAAAAACCATTAAATTATTTTGAAAATGTGCGTCAAAATTATTTAAATCAACAGGGCGCAAATATACGATATAATGGAGTAATTTAGTCAATTACCAGGATGGAAATGAAGTCCTGAGGTCATATAAAACCAGCAATGGTGTCGGTTGGTTAAACGAAAGAATAACCAATTACAGCAGACATAAAAGCGAAATGAGCCGAATTAACTAGGCAAGATGTTCTCGCAAGACCAAGATAATCATGGATAAGGTTGCAATACCCTAATTGGAAAAGAAATGTCGTAATTTAAAAACCTACCACGAAAGTTAATGACACGTGGAGATGTGAAACCTTAAAGGAATAAATGTTGTGTTCCTTTAATCCATTTTTCATAGCTGTTAAATCAGTAATTCACATAACATTCCTGGCTATTAATACGCCAGTATAACCAAACCTAAAATTATCAGACACATTATAGACGGAAATTTGAGAATCCTAAAAACCAGTTTCAAAACTAAAGTAGGTTTAGACCTATGGTTCAAGGATAAAGAAGCTATTCAGTAGTTGATAGAGTAAAACTAAATTTGGAATAATTTAGTAAATCGCCTATCCAAGTCGAGAGTTAACGACTCTTAAAGAGCGAAAGTAGCTAGTAATTATAGAGAACAAATCACGAAATCAGTAGTAATACTGACTAGTTCGCGAAAGCGATATAATTATGGCAAGCCGTATGCCTGGAAACTTGCTCGTACGGTTTAGATGGGGACCAGTTTGTAATAAGGTTTAGAAAGACGAATCCTAAACCGAAACGCATCTGATTTATCCATATTAAATACTGTAATGATGCAAATTGTAAACACCAAAATTGCAATAGTTTTCTATTAGACGCAAACAACCCACAAAAAGAAAATTTAGAACAAATTACTCAAATATTAATTAACAAAATTACATTATAAAAAAGGAGAAATCAAAAAAATGACAAAAAAAGAATTAATTAAAAAAATCGCTTTAGACAGCGAAACTTCTGTAACTAAAACAGAAGAAATTTATCACATCTTCGAGAATGCTCTAATCGAAGCAATTACATCCAACGAAGAGGTAGTTTTATCACCCCAACTTGGTAAATTCATTTTAAAAAGCCAAAAAGCCCGTTTAGGACGAAATCCCCAAACAGGTAAAAAACTAAAAATCCCTGCTAAAACAGTTGTTAAATTTAAACTATCTACAAACCTCAAAGATAAAGTCAAAACCCTTAAATTAAAATAAAAAAGAAAGTTGTTTTAAAAAAATGGAAGAACTCAAAAAACAATTTAAAATATTTTTTTATGTAACTAGTATTTTTCTTTCAATATTCACTACTTATTTATTAACTCGTCAAATTGGTTTAAAAGAATGTATCAATTCCCAAAGCAAACATTTAAAAGAAAAAATTAATCAAATTAAAGATAATGTTGATGATGCTAAAAAACAAACCCAAGAACATTTCGAGAAAACACATAAAAAACTGGATGAATTAATAGAAAAACTTGATAAAGAAAATAATAAGGAGAATGAATAATATGAGCGACGGCATGACAGAAGCATTCCGCGGAACTTATTTCAAATCCCGCAATTCCCAAACCAAAAAAACCAATAAATATAATCAACCAAAAGTGAAATGGCTTAATTTAGACCGCCCCAATAAAACTTTTAAAAACAAAAAGAAATCGTTTAAAAAACGAAGAAAAGTTATTAAAGATTATTAAGAAAGGTAAAAAAATATGTGGTTATTTTCAATATTTGCAACAATTAGCAATTTTATTCTAAATTATACCAAAGGATTTAGCACTACCGAAATACTTGAACGAAGAATGGATGGAATCCAAACAACGCTTTTCACTATTCTTATTGTTTCTGGTTTCAAACCTATTTTTAAATTAATTACAAATATTATTGTTTTTATTAAAGATTTAGTTGTAGCTTTCTTTTTCCCCAACAAAAAACTAAAAAACTTAGAAATTAAAAGTGCCAGACAAGAATACCTAGAACAAGAATTATTACAAAAAATAGATAAAATCAATGCAAATCAAGAAAAACTCCAATCCCAAATAGAAGCACAAAGAGTTAAAGTTGCGAAATGGAAAGAAAAAAAGCAAGAAAAAAACAATTAAAATCGCAAAAGAACAATCCAATTAATGAAAAGGAGGAAGAAAATGAATGATCTAAATTTCGCCATCGGATTTATCGTTGGCGCCCTATTCACAACTGCTTTAATGTTTATCATTAAAAAAATATTTTTTAATTTTCTACCATTGCCAGAAATCAATAAAAAAAATGAAACACAAAAAGAAAGTAAACCCAAAAAATCATTTTCAATTATTCCAAATCCAAATAACGAATCAAAAAATAATTTAGAAAGTGAAAATAATTAAATGAAAATTAAAAATTTAAATCAACGAACTTCTGAGTGGCATAATCATCGCAAAAAATATATCAATGCCTCTGAAATAGGAAGTATTACAAGGAATGATAAATTTAGAAGTTTAGAACAACTAGTACATGACAAAATATTCGGAGCACCTTTTACTAGCAATAAATACACCGAACATGGCATCAAAACTGAACCAATTGCACGTATTTTCTTTGAAAAAATAACTAACTTAAACTTCCCTGATGCCATTTTTACTGACGATACATTAGATATGTTTTCTGCTAGTTTAGATGGTTATAATCAACAAACTAATACTTTATTAGAAATTAAATGCCCTTTTATAGAAAATAATAAAATTTCTGCAACTTGGAATCCATTTTTTTCAAATAAACAGGTCCCATCTAACTATTGGGCTCAAGTTCAATGCCAATTATTTTGTAGTCAAGCTAGATTTGCTTATTTTCTGGTTTATTTTAATGACACTAATTACCATGTTGTAAAGATTTATAAGGATAAGAATTTCATCCAAAAAATGATTGCAGATTGTCAAAAATATTTAGAATTATTAAACCACTCAAAACAAGAATTATCCCAAACAACTTATTTAAAAAAACTAAGCAAATTTAACCAATAAAAATCAAAAGAAAGGAAACTTAATTTAAAATGAAAAAAACAAAAAAAGTTATTAACACAAAAAATATTCGAACTAAAAGATATTTTTTCAATCTCTTTTTACTTTTAACAATGATAATTTCAATTATAGGAGGAGTTGGTTATTACTTTATTAAAAATAATAATAATCCCATTTGTGAAATTATTGTCAACAAACAAACTTTTTTACAATCAAACAATAATGATTGTTTTGATGATGATAATAACAAAATTGAACATTTAAACGAAGAAATAACTATTAAAAATGAAGAATTGAAAGATTCTAATTTATCTTCCCAAGAAAAAAAAATAATAGAAGAAATTATTAAATTGAAAAATCAACAAAAAGAAGAATTAAAAACTGATTTATTATTAAAAAAATTCTTGAAAAAATCTAAAGAAGAAATTTTAGAAATTGATAATAAAATAAAAACAACAAATCAATTGGAAGAAAAACATTTACTTACAGAAACAAAACTACTTAAAGAAAAAGAAATTATTAAATATAAAAATTTATTAAAAGATAAAGAAATAAATATTGTGAATATTAAACAATTAGAAGAAAAATTAGTTCAACCTGGTTTAATTAGCACAACTAAGACTGCTTTAGAAAACCAAAAAATCCAAGCTCAAAATAAAACCAAAAACATCAATGAACAAATAACTAAAAAAACAAATATCATTAATTTACAAACCAACCTTAATGCCATTGAAAAAGAATTACAAGACCCTCAAATTTCTTCTGAATTAAAACAATATTTAATTAAATATAAAGAAAACACCCAAACCAAAATAACTAATTTAGAACAACAATAAAATAAATGATTACATTAACATTTATTGAAAAAAACTTTATTTGTTTTGTTTGTATTTTAATTGGTTTTGGATTTGCAAATATTATTTATCAACCCCCAAAAAATGATTTTGTACAACCCATTAATTCAACAAATAATTTAAAAGAACAAGAAATATTATTTTTGCCTATTAAACAACCACCCAATAAAAAAGCAGAATTAAAAAATATTAATTCTGTTTTTAAACCTTCATCTAAAGAAATAGATAATTATTTTTATGATAAAATCATCCCCATCAAAGAAAAAGAAATAAATAATATGAAACTTTATAATGTGTTTTTAGGAGAAAACAGCGATAGAAAAGATGCTTTAGGGTGGCTTCATCATCATTTCCCCAACAAAACTTTTAAAAGTAATTTTAGTTACGCCCTTTATAATGATAATTCTTTAAATAATGAAATTAATTTTCAATACCGCATTAAAGAGCCACCCCCTAAAGATTTTTTATTAGCTTATTTTGATGGAGGAACTAGAAATGGCACCAATAACGTTTATAATTTAGAAGATTTAACCCAATTGGGTAATGGTGCTTCTAATTTGTATTTTTTTTGGAGTAATAACAAACCTTATATCTCAGAATCAACTTCTTTTGCTCCTGAAAATTATCATTTAGAAATTATATATGATAAAGGAACTAATTTTGGTGGCCCTAGTTATTTAGCAATAGATAAAATAATTATTAAAGATATTCAAAAGGATAAAATTGTAGCTGTTTACCCAATTAATTAAAAAATTGAAGAACCTTTTTATATTTATAATTATGATTTTGTTCTAAAATTTCCTTATTATAATTATATTCAAGAAGGATTATTATGGTCAAATAATCATATTAAATCTTTAAAAAAGATTGATTTATATGAAAAACGTTCTGGACAACATCGCACTTTATATTATGATGTTGAATAAAAAAAGAAAGGAAAAAAATATGAAATTAAAAAAAAATTATTTAACTTTTTTGGGTGTTTGTATTTTGGCAGTTTTGGGGTTATGGATTTACGGTTTTCTTTTCCAAACTCTCAAACAAAATGATTTGCCGCAAAATAATTCGTTAACATCTCAAGAAAACCAAGAATTAGATGAAGTATTTAAATATCTTGAAGAGTTAAAACATAATAATGAAATTCAAATCGAAGAACAAAGAAAAACCCTTCAACAAATACAACATTTAGACCAACAAATTAAATTAAATTTAGACATAATAAATGATTTTAATATAGAAGAAAAAAACTTAACAACACAAAAAGAAACAAAAGAAAATAACCTCAAAAACAAAGACTTAAAAGAAGAAGATAAAACCAAATTACAAGAAGAAATTAACTCTTTAACCCAAAAACTCCAAGAAAAAAAAGATAAAAAAGAATCTATTCATAAAAAAACTTTAGACTTAATCGAACAAAAAAAACAATTATTAACTACAAAAAATAATAACCAAGAAAAAATTCAAACTATTACTTCTCAAATCACCAAAACTAGTAAAAATTTATTTATTAACAAAAAACTTCAGATTTTGGAAGAAGCAATGGTTTTGAATAACGCTAATAAAAACATCATTAAAGATTTAATGATTCAAAACAAAGATAATGTTAAAGAATTTCAAAATTTAAAAAGTTATGATTTGTTTTTAGGTGGTCAATTAATCAAATTTGATAAACAAATCAAACAATTACAAGAAGAAATTAAAACTTTACAAAATAACATTCCTTTTCACCCTCCAAAACAACAAGTTATGTTTTCTGATGTCTATGGAATGAAACAAGAAAAAGAAGAGTTAGAAGATTTAGTAGAATATTTTCAAGACGACAACATTTCTATGGTTAATTTTGACAAATTAATTCCTAGAGGATATTTATTATATGGTCCTCCTGGTACTGGGAAAAGTTTTTTAATTAAAGCTTTATGCAATGAATTAGGAATACACTATATTGAATTAGAACCTTCAAAATTTGATAAGACTTACGTTGGTGAAGGAAACGAAGAATTAGAAAAAATATGGCAAGAAGCAGAAAATCATGATAAAACTATTATATTTATTGATGAAATTAGCGGACTTGCCAATCGCGAAGATAACCAATCTAACAAAACAAGTATTAATATTGTTAATAATTTATTAACTAAATTAGATGGTTTTAAAAGAAGTGATAAAAAAATTGTCTTAATGGGCGCTACCAATCATTTAGACAAAATTGATAGTGCTTTAAGAAGTAGATTTAGCAAAGAAATTAAAATTGATTTATTAAAAGATGATGAAATTGAAGGATTTTTACAATTTTTAGTAACTGATTATCAAATTAGTTATCACACTTACCTTCATTTAAAAGAAATTGCTAATAGATGCAAAGGCAAAAATTATTCTACTAGAAATTTAAAAGAAAAAATAATTGATAGTGCTTATATTAAAGCCAAAAAATATAAACGTAAAAACCCTAATCATGAAGTTATGTTAGCTTCTGATTTGGATGAAGCTATTAATATTTTCCAAAATATTAAACTTTCTGACATTGAAAAAGAATCTAGAAGAAAAGAATGTGAAGATCAATATGTAGAATGGAAAAAAGGTTTGTTAAAATACTTAAATTCACCTAAAGATAATACTCAAGTAAACATAAAATACACCTTCTATGGCTTAAATGGCTTAGGCAAGGGACAACACCAAGAATATGAACCAACTGACATCCCACCTTTTTACAAAAATCCTTTCAATAAATGGGATTTTAAAAACGACCGAATTGATTATTTTGGCACTTTTAGAGGCCAACAAAAACGCGGAGATTCACAATTCACGGTATCATTAATCCCAAAAACAACCAACTACACTATAGAACTCAACTACGAAGGACCAAAATGGCTAATTGAAGAAGATAAAGATTTTTTCATAGAAGAATTTAAATGTATTGAATTTGAAAGTATTGAAAACTTTGATGGTAAAATTAGATACAAAAACTACTATCTTCACTTCAATCCAGTCAAAAAATACATTACCCTTTATACCAAGAAATTTAATATTAAAGAAACTGAAAATAAATAATTAGAAAGCGAGTAAAAATAATATGGCTAAAAAAATAATTATCACCAAAAAATCCCAACCAAAAAAAACAAATATTAAATCAACAAAAATTAAAAATACAAATAAAAAAATATTAGCATCACAACCAAAAGAACCAAAAAAACAATCCAAACTTCAAAAAAATGTTGTTAAAAAAAATAAAATAACTAACCCTTCAAAAACTATCATCAAAAAAACTATAAACCAACCAACTCCAAAAATTACTTCCTCCCAAAAGGTTATTATTTCAAAACCAAAAATAAAAAAGAATCTTATTAAAAAGATAAATAAAAAACTAACCAACCCAAAATTAAAAAATACAAAAATTCAAGAAAAACAAGAACATTGGTTTAAAAGAATCCTCAAATCAATTAGAAATACTATTATTGTTATATTACCCTTTATTTTAATCGCAGTTGCTTTATGGTTTATTATTACTAATTTTTTCCCTGAAGCGGCCGCTAAAATTGGTCCAGTTGCTAAAGCAGCTTGGGCAAAAACTAAAGGTTTTGTTAATTGGATAAATGAACAAGGAACAAATTTTCTAAAAGGGTTAGGATGCTTACCAAAAGTTGCTAGTTGGATATTTAGTGGTATTATTATCACAATTGGCCTTATTTTAGGGCTAGCTTGTTGTGGTATTCCAGTGATAGGACCCTTTATAGGGATCCCAATATTAATTGCAACAGCTATTTATACAGGAATAATTGTTTGGGATAATCAAACAACCCCCAAAGAAGATTCCCCGCCAAAACCCTTAGTAGAAGTTTATGATCTAGATGCTATTAAAAAAGAAGAAGAAGCGAAACTAAAACAAGAGTTAACAGAATATGCAACCGAATTACAAAAACAAGGTAAATCATCAGAAGAAATCGAAAAACAAACCAACAATAAAAAAGAAGAACTATTACAAGATCTTCAAAAAAAAAAAAAACAACAACAAATAAATCAACCGAATTAAAAGATTATAATCAATCCCCTCAACAACCAATTCATAAACAAAACCCAATTACTAATAAAACAAATACCAAAAGTTTATTAAATCCTAACGTTCAACAACAAGTAGATAAAATATTACAACAAGAAAAAGAAAAACAAAAGATTTTAGAACAAGAAAAAGAATATTTAAACATCAATTTTCAAGCCCAACAACTAGAAAAAACATCTCTTGAAACCAAAATAATTGAATTGAAAACCAACATTAGATCTAAAGAAACAACATTACAAGAAACTAAAGATTTATCTGATGAACAAAAAGCTAAATTACAAGAAGAAATTGCATCAATTAAAAATAATATTAAAAATCAAAAAGATCTAATAATAAAAAAAGATAATGAATTAGTTGCATCAAAAGAAAAAATATCAATTTTAGAAAAACAATTGGCTTCTAATATTCAAGATGTAGAACAATTAAAAGCAGAAATTACCAAAAAACAAGAACAATTAAAAGAAAAAGAACAAAAATTAAACGAACAAAAAGACTTATCAGCAAACGAAGTTAAGCAATTAAATGAAGAAATTAATAATTTAAGAAATAATATTGAACAAAAACAAGTAAATTATCAAGCTCATTTATTAATTAAAGAAGAAGAAATCAAACAATTACAAGAAAACGAAAAAAACTTAAAAGAACAATTAACTAAAAAACAAGAAGAAACCACAAACCTAAGAGAACAACATGTAAAAACTTTGGAAGAAATCCAAAGACAAATTACAAATTACAAAAAAACCGTTTCTGAACTTGAAAATGAAAGCCAAAAACTAAAAGAACAAATTATAAAAAATAATGAAAATGCAAAAGAATTGCGAGAGAAATTAAAAACTAAACAAGAACAAATAAATACTATTAATCAAGAAATAGGCAATCTTTCTGGAAAAGAAACCTCTTTACGTCAGGAATTAAGTATTTTAAATTTATCTTATGATGAATGGGCAAAAACAGGAATCAAAACTTATGAATCAAGGGTAGCAAAAATAGACGGTTACAAAATAAGGCATTACTATTCTCCTGTTCCTTTCAAAGTTACCATTACCCCAGAATTATCAGCCAACAACATGGAGGAAGCAAAACTGAATAACCGCCTCACAAAACAAAACACACATATAATATCCAGCACTCCCATATTCATTAATGAGGGCCAATTTTATTCTGTCCGCCTTGTATTTTGGGACGATTTATTTTATTTCGATAAGCCATCGGGAAAATATGAAACATTTAATAATTTATCAAATCAATTAAGTTGGAAATTTGAATTTGATCATGATGTAAGTACTACTCCACCACCAAAAGAGCTTAATAATTATCAGGACAATTTGCAACAAAAAACAGCCGATTTGAATGCAATTACGGGAAAATTAGGTAACAAAAAACAAGAATACGAACAAGAACAAAAAGAATATAATAATTTAATTAACAACCAACAACCCGATGATACTTTACAACAAGAACTAAACAATAAAGAAACCCACATAAAAACATTAAAAAATGAAATGCAACAATTAGAAACAAAAGAAAAAGGTTTTAGAAAAGAAATTGATGAATTAAAATTAGAAAACAAAAATCTAAAAGAAAAATATACTAACGATTTAAACAAAATCCAACAAGAACTAAATACATCTAAAATTGAAAACGAAAAACTTGAAAAAGAGATGAAAGAGATACAAGATGAATTAGTTAAAAACAATAATGCTGATGAAGTTTTGGTTAATCAATTAAACACAAAACAATCTCAAATAAAAGAGCTAAATGGTAAAATTAAAAACTTAGAAATAAATGAAAATCAATTACAAACAATCATCAAACAAAAAGATGAAGAAATAAATCAACTACAACAAACTATTAAACTTCAAGCCCAAGAAATCCAAAGATTAACAATTGAATTAGAACGTCAAATAGATCTTTTCGCCGAACAAGGTAAAAAGATTTTACAATTAGAAGGAACAATTAAAGCCTTAGAAGATGCTAATAGTGGCTTAAGTGGAACCAACAAAGAATTACAACATCAAATTGAAAAATTAAAACACGAATTAGATGAAGAAAAACAAGCCCATAAAAACACCAAAATAACTTTGGAAAAAAAATAACTGAATTAAAATCCAAAGGATCTAAGTTGAAAAATAAAAAAGGAAATTTAGATGATTCCTCTAAAACTTGGAATAAAACTGTAGATAACACAATAACAGCAGTAAACATCGGAGGAGCTACATACTCAGGAGCTAAATCAGGAGCTATAATAGGTTCTGCTTTGGGCCCTTGGGGAACTGCAATTGGGGGATTAGTAGGTGGTGCAATTGGAGGTGTGACTACTGTAGTTAATAAGTGGGATACAGTTAAAAAATGGTGGCCTTGGTAAATATTAAAAATAAAGCTATCTAATTTAGTATTTGTGATAAAATAAGTTTGTTAGTTTTTGTATTATTTAGTAATTAGTAAAAAAACGAAAAAAAGGAAATTAATAATGTATATTATAGGAATAATAGTTATTTTAAGTTTAATTGGGGGGTTATTTGTGGTGGCTCCTTTATGGATATATTTTATCTCAAAAAATGTCAATAATAAATTAAATAACTTAGAAAATATAAAAAAACAAATTGAAATTAATCAAGAAAAATTAAATCAAAAAATAACTGAATTATCAAATAATAAAGTTTTATCACCCCAAGATAAAACTTTATTACAAACTGAAATAAATTCAATCCAAACTGAATTAAATCAACAACAAACAGATTTATTACAAATCCAATTTTCACTTGGCAAATTAAAATTAAAAAATTTTAAAAAAACTAATCCCAAAAAAATTATAATTATATATTGTGTTATTATGTTAAGTATAATTGCTATTTTTGGAGGTTTGATATTTTTAGATAATAAATACGATATAGCAAATAAAAAACCTAAAATTTATGATATTCCCGAAGTCAACACTGAAGTAAAAGAAGAATATTTTTACGGTCATCAAATTCATGAACAATCCCCAATTGACAAAAAATATCCCATACCTTCAAATGAAAAACCATATTTAGGTTCTGATGGAAAAACATGGTATTTATATAAAAATTCACGCGAAACTCTTCAAGGTACACCAATGATTGATATAAAATACACCTTCTATGGCTTAAAAGGCTTAGGCAAGGGACAACACCAAGAATATGAACCAGCTGACATCCCACCTTTTTACAAAAATCCTTTCAATAAATGGGATTATAAAAACGACCGAATTGATTATTTTGGCACTTTTAGAGGCCAACAAAAACGCGGAGATTCACAATTCACGGTATCATTAATCCCAAAAACAACCAATTACACTATAGAACTCAACTACGAAGGACCAAAATGGCTAATTGAAGAAGATAAAGATTTTTACATAGATGAATTTAAATGTATTGAATTTGAAAGTATTAAAAACTTTGATGGTAAAATTAGATACAAAAACTACTATCTTCACTTCAATCCAGTCAAAAAATACATTACCCTTTATACCAAGAAATTTAATATTAAAGAAACTGAAAAATCATTAAAACCAAGAACAAGAGGATAAAAACATATTAAGATCAACTTAAAAGTTGGTCTTTTTAATTAATTTAAATGAAATGTGATATCTCCTTAAATAAACAATCAAAATTTTAATTTTAAAATACCCCCCCAAATCAGGAATGCCTCTTAAACGCATTATTTTGCCTCTCTCGCTTTGATTTAAATACAATTAGGGAATTACCCTAGGATTGATTTAGACCCCCTTTATATTCAATTTAGCCTCTAAGTGACCTTCAAAAACCCTTGTAAATACGTACTTTTATTTTTTACAATTTTGGCATAAATTAAAACGAATCATTTTTTTAACCTAATTTAGACCCCCTCATTTGAGGGGGGGATATTTTTTTTATTTTTTTCACTTTTTTCCATTTTTTATCTCTTCTGTCATCATTTTCGCTAGTGTTTATGGTGAGCATTTTGCCCTTTAACCCCGTTATTATATGGCACAACTACCCCAAAATTAAAAACTCCGCATTATTGTGTAAAAAAATTTAATCCATGTCGTTTTATATGCAACTTTTTCTTTTTTTCGGCCTATATATATAATGGTATGTTTCTAATAAGGTTAACCCCGTGGGTAAACCTAAACCCCAATTCAAAACAGCCTTGGAGGGCTTTTTGAATTGGGTTATAATAATTAATACTTAATTCGGGGTTAACCTTATTAGAAACATATATCATTAATATTATTTTATTTAATATTAAATAAAATAATATTAATGATACTAATTAAATATAAAAACTCTTGATAGGTTTTTATATTTAATTAGTATATATAAATTTATTATAATATATCATAATTTATAATGTTTAAATGAAATATATTATCTAAACATGTGCCCGTCAAATTTAACAATTTAACGGTCAAATACCCCCCCTAAATCCCCTAAAGGGGACTTCATAAGACAGGGGGTAATAGTTAATTGTAATGTACTTCGGCTGGCCGCCTACTTCGCTCTGCTCGTCTTTGAATACTAATCATATTATATAATAATTTAATAAATATATTTTAAAATTAATTTTTAATGCATTTTTTAGTTATAATTATTTTTGTAATGAATAAAAAATATTAAGATAATTGGGGTTAATGATGCAAAAATTAAAGAAAAAAATAAAATTATTACAAAATATGGTTTCTCACATTCAAACTATTAATAAAAAAATAGTTTTTAAACTGGTTAAACAATTTGCAAAAGACCTAAATTTAACTACCATTTTAAAAACAATTCGTATTAATCGAAGTACTTATTATTATTGGCTAAAAATTGAAAAAAAGTTAAAATTAAAAGAAACAAAACATTTTTTGCAACAACAACGTATTCAAACTTTATGTTTACAACATGAATATTTTTACGGTCATCGTAAAATTACTGATTTATACCAAGAAATTTTTAATGAATTTATTACTAAGAAAAAAGTTTATCTTATCATGAAAGAAAATAATATTTGTTGTAAGTTAAGGCCTAAAAAAAATAAATATTATTATAAAAATTTAGAATCTAACCTCAAAGTAGTCCCAAATTTAATTAATCAAAACTTTACTACCTCCCAACCCATGAAAAAACTATTTACCGATATTACTTATTTTCCCACTCCCCAAGGATTTATTTATTTTTCGTGTATTATTGATTCTTTTAATAATCAAATTATTGCCTCCCACACTTCAAACCGACAAAATAAAGAATTAATTTTAAATACAATCAAAAAAATTCCTACTTTAAAAACCCCTTGTATTATTCATTCTGACCAAGGTAAAGTTTATCAATCTCTAAAAGTACAAAAAGTTTTAACTAAAAAAGGGTTTTTAATTAGTATGTCTCGTAAAGCAACCCCACGTGATAACGCTGTCATTGAAAATCTTTTTGGCCAGATGAAAAGTATTTTATCCAACCAACATCCCTTTTTATTCCAAAAAACACCAAGTAAAATCAAAAAAATTATCAACCAATTCCCTTCTTTTTGGAATAATAAATGGTTATTAACTAAATTAAACAATTTATCTCCTTTGCAATATTTGCAAAATATTTAGAAAACATTTTTTAAAAATATAAATTCATAACCTTTTTAAAAAGGTTGTTTTGTTGTACATTTTTTTCTATAAAAATCAAAAATTCCTCATAATCTCGTAAAAAAATTTAATCCATGTCGTTTTATATGCAACTTTTTCTTTTTTTCGGCCTATATATATAGTGTAGGGATAAAATATTTAAAAAAAATATCTTTTGAAACTAGCAAATTATGAAAAAACATTAGACACTTTTTAAGTGTAATGAAATTATTTGTTAATTTGAAAAGATATGAAATTATCTATTTAATTTTAAGTCTTAAAGAGTAATTTTGAAATAAAAATATGTCTAAAAAAACGGAACAGTTCACAATCCATTATATTGTTACAAAATACTAAACTAGTTTTGTTCCTTGAAAAAGCCCCAAAATAAATAAAGACCAACTTTGAAGTTGGTCTTTTTATATTATCATAAATATTTAGTTTTGGGAAATTTAGTCTTGATTTTAGTAAAAATAATATTTATAATTTTAAAAAACTAATTGTTATTTTGTGTTTGCAAAATTTTGAAAAATAAAATACAATATCAAAACAACAAATAATAAAATAAATATTACAAAGAAAAAAAATAAAAAACTATTGGTTACATTAGAATTATTATTTTGAGAAGTATCAGAATCACCACCAGAAGTATCAGAAGAACCGGAACCACCTGAAGGAGTTAAAGGATTTTGATCTTTTAAAATATTAAATTGAGTATTTAATTGATATACATGAACTTTTTGATCTTTTAATTTGTTAATTCCACCCAATTGGTCTAAAGCTTCTTGTACTTTTGCATCTAAATTAGATGATTCATCAGAAACACTGCTTTTTGAATCTTGTTCATATATTGCATCATTTAATGTGGATATTGATTTCATATATGAAAAAATATTTGTAATTTTGTCTAAAACATTATCGTACTCTTTAGAAACTTCTCTAAATTTTAATGTTTTTTCTGTCAATATTTCAAATGATGTTAAAATACTATTAACATCTGTATTTAATTTTTGTACCCAAATATATATTTGTTCCAAATAATCAATTACTTGTTGTTGGGCTCCTACTTCTTTTTTTTTAATTAAACCTAGGATATTTATAAAAATGGGATCATTTAAATATTTTTGAATTTCTGTTTGATTATTAACTGCTAATTGATTAATTTCAGTTTTGATTTGAGTAATTATCGCGATAGAAACAAAACGCCTTAATTATTAGCTAATAATTAGGTTTTTTTGAGCCTCGCACAACACCGTACAAGCAAGTTTCCAAGCATACAGCGTTTATATAAAATATATTTCTTCTTTCGCCTTGTATTTGGTTTTCCCAAATTCCTTGGTAAGTCAGTCCACTTATGCATTCCAGCTAAGCTTTGAATTTCTTACGACTACTACGATTCTGCTTTTTCCTTGAGACTAAACACTTAAGTTTATTTTAGATGCTTTTATACTTTTAGCAAATAACTTTTAGGAAGATAGAAGTTACTCTAATTTCTTACCTTAATAGTTTTAGGAGAGATAACCACAATTAATATACAAAAATAAAAAAAATTATGTGGTTGTGGTGGTTTTAGGTTTAGCAATTTTGCTTGCCGCTTAAATCAATAAGTGTTAGTAAATTTTATATACGCAAAAAATATATAAACTGCCCTAAAATATAAGGTATCAACTGTTTTTTCTTATAGCTACTGCCCGTTTTTTTCTCTTAGGCTTATTGCAAAGCTTTTCCATGACTATTTTCAACTCGCAAATCCAAACGATAAACAGTTTCTCGTTTTTTTGCTTTTATTTTCTGCTATAATCTATCTTGCTTTCACAAAATAGACCAAAAATATGTTGTACTGCATTACTAATTGCAGTTGTAAATGGTTAATTTACTAAGAAATTAGGCATCTTTCTCGCCCTTTTGCAATAAATCTTGACATTGTATTTTTATTTGTTCTGTTTGATTCTCTTTAGTTTCAATTAGAGTTATCACGTTTTCAATATCATCATCTTGGTCAGCAAAAATTAAATAATTGTGATTTAAAAATAGCAAAATAGCCCAAAAGCCAGCAAATATTAACAGTTTTGCTTTATTTTTTTTGAGTTTTACCATAATTTATATATCACCTGCTTTCTTTATATGATTTTATTTCCAACTTAACATTGAAATAAAATTTAAAAAATTAAAAAGGCAAATACAAAAATAGAAAATAAATAAATTTTAAAAATCATCTTTGTAGAATCATCAAAAAATGTATTTATTCTCATGCTAATTATAACACAAATTAAAGTTAAAAAATGTAATATTATAATAAAATCACTGCATTTTATTCAATTTTAACAAACTAAATCTCGATTAAAAATTAATTAAATATTAAAAGAATAATGAATTCAGGTCATTTTAAAACGGTTTTTTAGATACAAAACATTTAAAGTATGATATAATAAACCTACAGGATGATAGTTACTTTAAGTTTGTATATTTTAATTAGGAGGTTTTATAATTGTTAAAAAAATCAGTTAAAAACAATTATTTAATTTTCTTGATAGTAATTACATTTGTGTTTATTTCATGTTTCTTATCAGCATTTATTCCAAGTGCTTTTGCAGATGACAAAAAAGATCCAAAAGAAAAAACAACTCCTGTATCTGAATCACCACAATCACAAGGACCAAAATTAGAGGTAGAAAATTATAATTTAGTTCAAAGTGTTCAAGATTCTTTAAATACAAAAACATCATTATCATGTTCTTACGTGGCTTACAAAACAAAATTATATTTAAAAACCAAAAATCCTAAATCTCAATCTGAAGTTGGAACACTTGTAGAGTTTCTATATTCTAGCGTTCTAGGAGTTGATTATTGGGAAGATGTAGAAGTAGAAAGTTTTGATAAATGCACATATGATGATGATAATACAAAAGCAAGTTTAATAAGCATATTAACAAGTGTTTTTAAAGAAGCTAAAACACTTTTAGCCAATGTAGATGAATCTTGTCTTCCTTTAGTAGAACAATTAAGTGATAAACTTTTTGCAAGTTGGATACAAGATACAATAAAGAATCTTTGGCCAACTAAAGCTTAATAAAAAAATATTAAAATTATAAATTAAATTATTGAAAACAACCATTTACGGCATTCCCGTAAATGGTTTTTATTTTATCAATTTCATTTAACAAAAATATCAAAAAACAATAATTATGTAAAAAAAACACCATCACCAAACAAATAATGTGTTATAATAAAGACATTAAAACTTAAATGAAATATTTTTTCTTTTGAAAAAAATTAATAAATTCAATAACTATTAAATTAACTAATTCACAAAGTGAATTTTAAAAAATATTATGAAATTTATTATCTTACATCAAAACCAAAGAAAATAACAAATAATTTAAGTAAAATTGTATAAAATTATATCAAAAAATACAATTAAATATACAAAAAAGGAAGAAACTGTGGAACGATCCTATGAAAAACTGCTATAATTTATTTATAAATAATCTACCCTCATATTGGAATGTAATTTGTACTACTATAACCCTTGCTTTTTTAGGAACATTAGGGGCTTTTTTGTTATCTTTATGGCTCCTTTATATCAAAGGAATCAGAAAAAAGAAACGGATAAGATTTTATGAGAGATATTTTTACAAAACAATAGATATTATCTTATATTTTTATATCTTTTTTGTTAAAAGTGTCCCTATGATGTTACAAGCAATGCTTGTTTTTTATGGACTTAGAAGAACTGGTTATTTTGAATGGTTAGAACCTTTTCAAGCCGCACTATTTATCCTTATTTTTAATTCTTGCGCTATGTTAGCAGAATTTATGATTAAAAATATGTCCTTTTTTGACCCTGGTCAAATTGAGGCATCCCTAGCTTTAGGAATGACTCGCAAGCAAGCTTTTAAACGTGTTATATGTCCTCAAGTAATCCATCAATCTTTACTGCGAATTATCAATGAATTTATTCTAAATATCAAAGATATTTGTGTTTTTTATGTAATTACAGTTGTAGATATTTTTACTTTTAGCAAAAATAATTATAGAACATCAAATAATTTTGGTTTTTTAATCAACGCATCTTTAATATATATAATTTTAATTTTCATCTCTTCTTATCTTTTAAAAAAATTAGAAACCAAATTAGGTAATAAAAATGCATAATATCATCGAAATTACAAATCTCCAAAAAAAATATGGCACTAAAGTTGTTTTAAAAGACATTAATTTAAAAATCAAACAAAACGAAATTATTACTTTAATAGGGCCTTCAGGAGCTGGTAAATCTTCTCTTTTAAGATGTCTTAATTTATTGGAAGAACCTGATTTTGGCACTATTTTATTTGAAGGCACAAATATCTTAAATCCAAAATATAATGTGTATAATTTAAGAAAAAAAATTGGCATGGTTTTTCAACATTTCAATTTATTTGCCCACAAAAATGTCTTGAATAATTGCACTTTGGCACTCACAGAAGTATTTAAAAAAAGCAAAGAAGAAGCACAAACAATAGCACGCGAAAAATTAC
This sequence comes from Hydrangea phyllody phytoplasma, assembly GCF_036985185.1. Classification (NCBI taxonomy): domain Bacteria; kingdom Bacillati; phylum Mycoplasmatota; class Mollicutes; order Acholeplasmatales; family Acholeplasmataceae; genus Candidatus Phytoplasma; species Hydrangea phyllody phytoplasma. Next base: position 4,596 of record NZ_BSDA01000006.1, on the reverse strand, counting down.
AAAAAGTAGGACTCTTAGATGTAGCATCTCAAAGCATTCAAACACTTTCAGGAGGACAAAAACAACGGGTTGCAATTGCAAGAGCCTTATGTATGAATCCAGAAATAATTTTATTTGATGAACCTACCGCTTCTTTGGATCCACAATTAACTAAAGAAGTTCTTGATATTATGACTAATTTAACTCATGAAAAAATAACTATTATTTTAGTAACTCATGAAATTGCATTTGCTCAAAAAATTTCTGATAGAATTGTTTTTATGGCAAATGGCATAATTTTAGAAGAAGGTACTCCACAACAAATCCTTAACAACCCTCAAAGTGATAAATTAAAAACTTTTCTCAAAGATGCTTCTTTTAATAAATACAAATGATTCAAAAATAATAAATTTAAAATAGGCAAGCCAAAAATAAAAACTATAATCAAAAAAATATTAAATAAGGTGTTTTAATAAAAACGAGTAAATAACAAAAGTGATAATTTTATAATTGACTAAATAAATATTATAAGTATAATTTTTTTAATTACAAAAACTTTTATTAATAAAAAACATAATCCCAAAAGAGGTAATAAAATGAAACAGAATAAAAATTTAATTATTAGTTTAGCTGTTGGTGATTTTGTAATTTTAGGCATAATAGGAGGAATTGTATGGTGGCAACTAACAAAAGATAAAACAACTACTCAAACCACCCCAACCGAAGAAATTGCATTAAATGGCGATTTAGTAGTAGGAATGGAACTTAAATACGCTCCTTTAGAATGGTTTACTATGGGAAACAACGAACAATACAAAGACCAAATACATCCTGTTCAAGGAAAAAAAAATGGATTTGCTTGTGGTTATAATGTAGCAATTGCTAAAAAATTAGCTAAAAAATTAAGTAAAAAATTAATTATTAAAAAAATAGATTTTGATGGATTATTTAATGCTTTAACAAGTAATGAAGTAGATTTAGTTATTGCAGGACATACCAAAACCCCTGAAAGAGAAGAAACAGTTGCTTTTTCAGACCCTTATCATTTTGGATCAGTTAAAGTTATCTTACACAAAGATTTAGTAGTAAAAAAACTTGCAGATTTAAAAGAAAAAAAAATAGCTTACCAAAAAGATTCTGCACACGAAAAAAAAGCAAAAATGATAAGCGATCATCCTCAAGAATTACAAGATTTAAATGCTTTTAATTTAGGATTGCTAGCAAAAACAATTGATGGTTATATTTTAGAATCTGATGTTGCAGAATTATTTATATCAAAAAATCCAACATTAGCAAAATCAATTCCAAACATCGATAACCAATTAATGGAAAAAATCAAAGAATATTATGACTCAAACCCTCAACTTACAAAAGAAGAATGCCAAACTTTCCAAAACACCAAACAATCACATATAGCAATCAAAAAAGAAAATGAAAAATTAACAAAAGAGGTCAATAAAGCATTAGAAGAACTACATTTTACACAAGATAACCAAACAACTCAAGCATTAAAATTAAAAGTTGTTCAATATGCAAAAGATGAAAATGCTAATTTATAATAATGTCAAATATTTTTAATTGGTTTAATTTATTAAAAAGATTATTAAAAATATATTATCCATTATATAAAGAAGGCTTTGAAACCACATTTAAAATTGCTTTCTTTGGTACCATAGGAGCTTTTATAGTATCTTTATGTGGGCTTTATATTAAAGGAATCATAACTCTTAATAAACATACAAAAATGAGTTTAAAAAAACAATATTTCTTTAAAATACTTGATAAAAGCATTAATGTTTATATTTTTATTATTAAAAGTATTCCTATGATGTTGCAAGCAATGTTTTTTCATTTCGGACTCAAAGGAACTGGTTATTTTAAATGGTTAACTCCATTGCAATCTGGTTTATTTGTAATTATTTTTAACTCAGCTGCTTATCTTGCTGAAGTTATGATTAAAAATATGGAATTTTTTGACTCTGGACAAATTGAAGCATCATTATCTTTGGGGATGACACAAACACAAACCTTTAAAAAGGTTGTGTGTCCCCAAGTTGTCCGTAAATCTTTATTAAGAATTTCTAATGAATTTATTGTTAATATCAAAGATAGTAGTGTTTTTGGAGTTATTGGCATAAATGAACTTTATAATGCAGGAAGCACAGTAAACGCATCTGTTGCAAGTGCAAATGCAAAAATATTGGCTTTAATAGTGCCTGTCTTTGTTTATTTAGTTTTGGTGTTATTAGTTTCTTTGTTATTGAAAAAAATAGAAAAAATAAGTGATAGAAAATAAAATTATGTTTTTGTACATAATTTTATTTTTCCATTTGTTTATATAATATTAATAGTGAAAGTGTAATTTAAAAAAGTATATAAATATTATTAAATATTTTGCTTTAATACAACAAAGATAAAAAAAGATAAAATATTTAATAATGTAGATATATTTATAAAAAGTTCAATCATAAAAGAGAGGTAAAAAATGTCTTCTAATAAAACAAATATAAAAAAAATAAATTCATAAAAATTGATTCTGGAGAGAAAAAACCTCCTAAAAGTCTAAATGGTAAATACCCAATAATGGGAGGAAATAAAAAAACATATTCAAAAGGTAAAAGTGAAAGAGCAAATCAAAACGCAGGAACCATAACCATAGGAAGAGATAGCGGATATGTTCATTATCACGAAAAACCTTTTTGGGCATTGAGTAATTGTTTTATTATAAATAGAAAAAATATAAAAGATTTAGAATATCAAACTTTATATAAATTATTACAAAAAAATCAAAAAGGCATTAAAAATTTAAAAAACTTAAATAAAAAAGGTAAAAATATTAAAACCAAAGATTTAGAATTTTTTTTGAACAATATATTAAATGTTTTTTTAAGTAATATTTCTTTGCAAAAATATTTTACAATTAAAAATATTCACGGAGAACATCAAAAACATGAACCATCTGGCAAATACTTATGGAACCCATGGAGGAAAAGGACAAAAAAAGGAATATTGTAATAAATATAATACAGTCTCTTATAGCGTAATAATTACAAGAGGAGGAAAACAAAAAAATATTTGTTATCACAATGAACCTATTTTTGCCACTAATAATTGTTTTGTAATGATGTGTAAAACCGAAACTATATGTAAACATTTATATAACTTTCTAATACAAAAACAAGAAGAAATTAATAATTTTAGTTGTGTCCTGAATGCAAATCCATATTATATGGGAAGTAAAAATGATCTGCTTTTTTATCTACAAGATTTTCCTTCATATTTGGAAAATTTAGAAAAACAAACCAAAGAACCTAAGACTAAAGAAATAATAGAAAAAACAATCAAACAAATAGATAAAATAAAAAAATGAACTTTTAGGACGCTTGGAACAAATCAAAAATGTAGACGAATGTTAATTTTAAGTTGTATTTATAATTTATATTAATAAAAAAACCACCCCAAAAGGTGGTTTTAATTTTATATTCTGTAGTCTCATATGGAAATAATTTTAAAATAGTTATAATATTTAATAAAAGACAATATAAAAAGATAAAAGTAGCCTTTTTGGGCTACTCATTTGTTTATTTGGCTTAAGAAAGATATAGTTAAAAAAATAAAATCAGAAAATAATATGGTGGCTCCGGACAGAATCGAACTGTCGACACGAGGCTCTTCAGGCCACTGCTCTACCGACTGAGCTACAGAGCCTATGGCGGTCCGGACGGGACTTGAACCCGCGATCTCCTGCGTGACAGGCAAGCATGTTAACCACTACACCACCGGACCAATTTTGGTTGCGGGGATAGGATTCGAACCTATGACCTTCGGATTATGAGCCCGACGAGCTACCAAACTGCTCTACCCCGCGGTATAATATTTAATTGATGGCGGAGGAAGAGGGATTCGAACCCCCGCGTCCTTTCGGACCTCTCAGTTTTCAAGACTGACCCCTTCAACCGGACTTGGGTATTCCTCCAAAAAAATGGTGGACCCGGTAGGATTCGAACCTACGACCAACCGGTTATGAGCCGGTATCTCTGACCAGCTGAGCTACAGGTCCATGGTAGCGGCAGAGGGATTCGAACCCTCGACCTCACGGGTATGAACCGTACACTCTCGCCAGCTGAGCTACACCGCCATCATTTTAAGATTAATATATTAATGTTAATGTTTTTATGGTGGAGCTTAGCGGGATCGAACCGCTGACCTTCTGTGTGCAAGACAGATGCTCTTCCAGCTGAGCTAAAGCCCCAAAATGGTACCTGGAGTCGGACTTGAACCGACACGGCTATAAACCATGGGATTTTAAGTCCCACGTGTCTACCGATTCCACCATCCAGGCAAACATATAAACATTTTTTGTATTTTATATAAAAATAAAAAAAGAAAAAGAAAGATTAATAAAAAGTGGTATCCCGTGAAGGAGTCGAACCTTCGACACCTTGATTAAAAGTCAAGTGCTCTACCAGCTGAGCTAACGGGACAATAAAGTGGTGCCAAAAACAGGAATCGAACCCGTAACCTACTGATTACAAATCAGTTGCTCTACCTATTGAGCTATTTTGGCAATAAAATTATTGTTTTTCTATAAAAAAAGAATAAAAAAGATAGTAATTG
>NZ_BSDA01000005.1:0-36768 GCF_036985185.1 Hydrangea phyllody phytoplasma | reverse complement strand
AACAAAAAAATTATTTTTCATATTACTAATTCTAATACTTTTTGCCTCTCTTTTTTTCTTTTTTGCTTCGCTATTTTGCTTCGCTATTATTTTTTCCTCCGATTCTTTTTCTTTAAATTTCTTTTTCTTCTTATTTTAATCCCCCCCTTTTTTCTATTTCCATTTACATTTTTTTAATTCATATTCGTTTCATTTCACTTTTTTATTTACAACAAAATATTACAACATTACATAAAAACAAAGGATTAGTAAATTACAATGAAAATTTCTATCAAAGATATTTTCCAAAAACCAGAGCTATTTTATCAAAAAAAAATAGTATTAAATGGTTGGGTTAGAAATTGTCGTTATCAAAAAAAATTAATTTTTATCGATTTAAATGATGGTACTTTTCTGGAAAATTTACAAATTATTTGTAAAGAAACCAAAACCAAAAACATCGAAATCGCCGCCGAAATTACCGAATTTCATGAAAACCAAAAAGTCAACACCAACAACGAATCTACAAATAACATTAATTTAGAAAAATTAAAAGAAATGTTACAAATTGGGGCTTCTTTGCAAGTGGAAGGTATTCTAAAAGCAACCAACAATCCCCAAACGCCTTTTGAAATTAGTGCCCAAAATGTTTCTCTTTTAGGCGCAAGTGATTTTTCTTATCCGCTTCAACCCAAAAAACATTCTAAGGCTTTTTTGAGACAAATATCTCATCTAAGAGTGCGCACCAAACTTTTTGGAGCAGTTTTTCGCATTAGAAATACCGCTTTTTTTGCCCTGCACAGTTTTTTTCAAAAAAAAGGTTTTTTTCACATCAACACCCCCATTATCACTGCTAATGATGGCGAAGGCGCGGGTGAATTATTTCAACTTACAACCCTTAATTTAGAAGCTTTGCCACAAACAAAAAACATTCCAAACGCTTTCAAACTTGCCGATGAGACTACCAGCAAAAATGAAATTGATTATCAAAAAGATTTTTTTGGCAAAAAAGTTTTTTTAACAGTAACAGGTCAACTAGAAGCAGAAGCAATGGCTTTGGGTTTGAATAAAGTCTATACTTTTGGTCCTACTTTTAGAGCTGAAAAATCAAACACTCCAAGACATGCTGCTGAATTTTGGATGTTAGAACCTGAAATGGCTTTTTGCAATTTATCTCAAAATTTAAAAGTCGCCCAAGAAATGTTACAATTTGTTATTGCTAAATGTTTAGAACAAAATTATCAAGATATAGAATTTTTGGATAAGACAGAAAAAAACGGTTTAATTGAAGAATTAAAAAACATCGCTGAGGAAAAAGAATTTTTGACAGTAAAATACGAACAAGCTTTAGAAATTTTGCAAAAAAGCAACACCAAATTTGAAAACCCCCTTTTTTATGGCGCTGATTTGGCAACCGAACACGAAAAATATTTAACCGAAACACATTTTAAAAAACCAGTTTTTATTGTTGATTGGCCTAAAGAAATTAAAGCTTTTTATATGAAAAATAATCCCGATCAAAAAACAGTAGCTGCGATGGATCTTTTAGTTCCTCGTGTCGGAGAATTAATTGGCGGATCGCAAAGAGAAGAAAACTTATCAGTTTTAATTGAAAAAATGAACCAAATGAAAATTCCTCAAAAAGATTTGGAATGGTATTTAGATTTACGCCGTTTTGGAGGATGCATTCATTCAGGTTTTGGCTTAGGATTTGAAAGACTACTAATTTTTTTAACAGGATTAAATAATATTCGTGATGTAATTGCTTTTCCAAGAACTTATCATAATTTAGTTTTTTAAGTTTAATTAATAGTATCGTTTTTTATTTATCAATTTACAAGAACTTTAAAACTTTTTAACCTTTTCTTAAATATTTTTTAACTCTAAAATGTTTTTCTAAAACATTTTTTTATTTTTTGTTGGGAATTTCGCTTTTACTTATTTTTAAAAAACAAAAAAATTGCAAAATCATATTTAATATTTTTTAACTATTAATTGTCAATATTTTTTAAACATTTATAAAATTTTATAAAATTCAAAAAAGCAACCAAAAGTCCAAAAATAAAAAAATCACCAATAATTAAAAAATGATTAAATTCATCTAAAAGATAAAAACCAAAAACAATAAAAAAAGTTAAAAATAATAAAATCAAAATAATAAAACCAAAACCAAATCAAACCAAACCAAAATCACAAACACAAAATTAAAAGCCAAAAAGCTAAAAATAAGGAATACAAAAAAATGGGTATAAAATTAGAACAAGTTTCTAAAATTTTTATCGATAAACAAACTAAAAAAGAAACTTATGCTGTAAAAAAAATTGACATCAACATTCCTAAAGGAAAATTGGTAAGTCTTTTAGGTCCTTCGGGTTGTGGCAAATCGACTACTCTTTACATGATTGCAGGGCTTCATCCTATTTCGGCTGGAAAAATATTTTTTGGCGACAAAGATGTCACTAACCTGCCTATTGAAAAAAGAGGTATTGGTTTAGTTTTCCAAAATTACGCTCTATATCCTCATATGACAGTTAGACAAAATATTTCCTTTCCACTGGAAAATCTAAAATTTGCGCGCGACATTATTGTGCAAAAAGTAGAAGAAATTGCCAAGTTAGTGGGAATTGCCGATCATTTAGACAAAAAACCTCAGCAACTTTCAGGCGGACAACAACAACGCGTAGCAATTGCAAGAGCCTTAGTAAAAGAACCTCAAGTTTTGCTTTTAGATGAGCCCTTATCCAACTTAGATGCAGGGTTACGCCTCAAAACTAGAGAAGAAATTAGAAGAATCCAACGAAAAACTAGAATCACTGCTATTTTTGTTACACACGACCAAGAAGAAGCAATGTCTATTAGTGATGAAATTTGCTTAATGAATAAAGGACAAATCCAACAAAAAGGCGCTCCTCAAGAAGTTTATGCCAATCCTAACAACTTGTTTGTTGCCAAATTTTTAGGCAATCCGCTTATCTCTATTTTTGAAGGAAAAATTACTTTTGGAAAAGTAACTATTGGAGATTCACTTCTTTTTGATTTTTCTTCTAACAAAACTTTAAAAAACCTAAATCAAGAAATCTATGTAGCCATTCGTCCTGAAGGTTATTGGTTTGACACAAACGGTAATTTTGAAATCGAACCTCTCTTTTTAGAAAATATGGGAAGAAACCTAATGATGTTAGCAAGACATCCGCAAGCTGTTAAAAACACTTTCCACCTTGTCTTTGATGAAAAAAGTAAAGATATTATTTTTCCCCAAGGATTTGTTGCCAAGAAAAAAATTAGATTCCAAATTAAAGAAAATAAGTGTTTTCTTTTTGATAAAAAAACCGAAAATAGGATTTTTTAAATGTCATTGCTAAAAAAACTTTTCCATCACAATTCCACTAAATATTCCAAACATAATCATTGGTATTATTTGGCGCCTGCCTTAATTCTTATGGTTTTATTTAATTTTTATCCTTTGGTAAAAACATTTTTTATTTCTTTGGATAGTAGATATAATAAATTTGCAGACACATTTTCTTATTCATTTAATTTTTCTAATTACACTACTACTTTTTGTGATCCTGATTTTAGAACTGCTCTTTTTAACACTTTTTTACTGGTGTTTGCTGCTGTTCCTATTTCTATTTTTTTGTCTTTAATGATTGCCTTAGCACTTAACAGTGTTTATAATCGTTTTTTAAAAAATATCTTTCAAACCATTTTTTTCCTCCCTTATTTAACAAATCCTGTTATTATGGGAATGGTTTTTGCAGTCCTTTTTTATCACAATAGTTTTGGCATCCAAACGCGCCCCGAAGGTTTTTTTAATTCTTTTTTTGGGTTCCAACAAGATTGGATTAACATTTCAGCTCCTTATTCGTATAAAATGTTTGTTTTAATTTTTTATGTAGTGTGGAAATCCCTTCCCTTCCAAATTTTAATTTTTAGTGTGGGATTAAAAAACATTAGTAAAGATTATTACGATGCTGCCAGAATTGACGGCGCTTCTAAAATAACTATTTTTAGAAAAATTACTCTTCCTCTACTTGCTCCTACTATTTTTTATCAACTTATTATTGCAATAATTCAAGTTTTTAAAGAATATGAATCTGTTATTGGAGTTTTTGGTAATTCCGATATTACTAAGGTAAATACTGTGGTAGGCTATATTTATCAACAATTAGAAGGAACTTTAATGGATTCTTATTCCAGAGGCGCTGCAGCCACTGTTATTTTGCTTTTAATTTCTATTCTTTTTACTGCCATTAATTTTTTCTTTTTTGAAAAGAAATTAAATGAATAAAATAAATAATAAATAAGGATCTAACCTTGATAATTATGTCAAATTCAAATAATAAAACAAAACTCATTTTTGCCAAACTTAAAAAACATTTACCCAAAGTTTGTGCCACTTTTACCAAATACTTTTTTTTGTCTGTTTTTGCTCTTTTTTTGGCTATCCCTTTTTATTGGATGCTAAATTTAGCTCTACAAGACAATCCTGCTTGTCCTAGTTTTTTTCCTAAAGATTTGACGTGGAACAACTTCTCTTTTCTATTTACCCGTTATAGCTTGTTTTTGACTTTTTTTAAAACCCTTGCTGTTGTTTTTATCTCTACTGTTTTAGGTATTTTTGTCTCTGTTATAACTGCTTTTGCTCTTAGTGTTTTAGAATTTAGAACTAAAAAAATTATATTAGGAGTCTTTCTAATCACCATTATGATAACTACTGAAAGTATGTTTTTAACTAACTATCAAACAGTTGCACGCCTAGGTTTTGTTGATTCTGGTCAAGGTACGCGTGTTTTTAGTGGCATTTATTTAGCAATGATTCTTCCCTTTCTAATCAATGTATTTCATATTTTTTTATTAATACAAAATATCAAAAAAATTCCCAAAGAACTCTATTTATCTGCCAAAGTTGATGGTAGTAGTGATTGGAAGTTTTTATACAAAATTTTAACTCCGCTTTTAAGAGATAACATCATTAATATCATTATTTTTAGAGCAGTTGCTGCTTGGAATGCTTATTTGTGGCCTGAACTTGTAGGCGGAAAATTGCTTACTAATGTGATTAGAAATATTTTTGACTCTGAAAAAAACCAACATTTAGTCAATCAACAAATGGCAGCTACTGTTTTGATGACATTACCTTTAGTTTTGTTGTTCATTTTTTGTAAAAGATATGTTTTAGAAGGAAAATTAAACAGTGGTATCAAAGGATAAATTAAAAATCATTCATTTTTTTACTTGCTTATTTGTTATTTTAGCATTTATTGTATTATTTCCTAAAATTGATTCTAATGCTTTAAGAAATAACCATGAACAAGAATTAAATGAAATGCTTACCAAATATAAAGATAGCGAAGCATGGGAAAAATTTCTAGAAAAACCCATCGAAATTGTTTTTTGGCATCGTTTAGATCCTGAAAAAGAAAAAGGAAAACCAAAAACTGCTTTAGAAGAAATTATTGAAGAATTTAGAGAAAAATATCCCAAAATCAAAGTAAAAACAGAATATAAACCTAGTTGGAGTGGGATTGTAAAAAACATTAATGTAGCTCTTCCAGCCAACAACGAACCTCATTTAATTGTTTCTTATGCTGATCATTTAGTAAATTATTATGAATCAGGTAAATTAGTTCCCCTTGATGGATTTAAAGATCACACCAATGAAAAAATCAAATTAGACCCTTGTACAACAGATCCCCAAACAAAAACATATTTTTATTCTAGTTTTGAAAATGAGGCTCAATTGCCTTTGGGTGATGAAGAAGAACCAGGGAAATGGTACTCCTTGCCATTTTCTAAATCTATTGAATTGATGTATTATAATCAAGATTATTTTAAACAATTAAAAGGCAAAATTCAAAAACAAAAAATAGAAATCGATTCCGATTTTCAATCTTGTTTTGACAATTATGATAAACCTAATTTTGAAGGCAAACTTAAAGATGGTATTACATGGGAACAAATGGAAAAGTTATGCGAAGTAATTAAACAAGTTGACTCTGAAAAAATCCCTATTTCTTACGATTCTGAATCTAATTTATTTATTATATCTTCCGAACAAAGAGGAATTGAATATACAACTTCACCAACTAAAAAAGATCCATCAAGTCGTGAAGTAGGAGTACGTTTTAATAATCCAGATGCTAAAAAAATGATTAAAGATTTTAAAAAATTTTATGATAAAAAATATTTAATTACTCGTAAATTATCTGGTGAAAGTTATACTACTCATTTATTTATGGATCAAAAAATTTTAATGGACATTTCTTCTTCTAATGGATTTGAATATGTTTCCAAAGCTCCATTTAAAGTAGGGATAACTTCGGTTCCTTATTGGAAAAAAGGAAAACAAGGTCCTGAGTCAGGCAAAAGAAAAGTTTTACAACAAGGCTCTAATATTAATTTATTTTATAAAAAAGATAAAGATGAAGTGCTTGCTTCTTGGTTGTTTTTAAAACATTTAACTTCTAAAGAAACAAACGAAAAATTAATCCAAAAACTTAGTCAATTTCCTACTCGTCCTTGTTATGGTGATAAAAGCGCCCAACCAGAACAAACAAATTCTGAAAATCCTTCTAAAAATTCTAAAAATCCAAAAATAAATAAAGATATTTTTGACTTTATGAAAGATGAAAGAAAAGAAGATGAAAAATCATCTCAAACAGGTAACCCCATTTATTTCTTTTCTCCCACTTTTAGAAAATCCCAGATGTCGCGTATAGTTGTAGAAAAATTAGTAATAGATTGTTTTTTAGATAAAGCCTTAGACAAAAACATCGATACATTATTTAATGAAGCCCAACAAAAAGCAAACTCCTAAAAACTTATTAAAATTAACAAATTAAAGGAACATTATGAAAATTATTTACAATAAAATTAAAGCTTTTGAAACAATTATTATTCATGGACACATCAATCCAGATGGTGATTGTTATGGCGCTCAACTAGGTTTAAAAGATGCAATTACAACAACTTTTCCCCAAAAAAAAGTCTATGCAGTAGGACAACAAAATCATTCTTTATCTTTTGTAGGTGTGATGGATGAAGTTTGTGATTCTTTGTACCAAAGTGCTCTTGCTATTGTTGTTGATTGCGGTCAAGAAAACAAAATTAGTGACCAAAGATTTAAATTAGCTAAAGATACAATTAGAATTGATCATCATTTATTAATGGATAATTACTGCAATTATCAATGGGTAGATGCTAATTATTCTTCTTGTTCTCAAATGATTTTTGAATTTAAAGAAAAATGCAATATGAAATTAACTCATAAAGGTGCTTTGGCTATGTATGTAGGTATGGTAACTGATACTGGTAATTTTTGTTTTGATAGAGTTGACCAAAACACTCTTAAAGCTGCTGCTTCCTTACTTGTTTTTGACCTTGATGTATCACAAATTTTTTTTCATCTTAACAAAGAAACTCTTACCTTGTTTCAATATAAAGCCTATATTTATCAAAATGTAGTTACTTCCCAAGGATTTGCTTACGTTTTTATTTCTCAAGAAACATTGAAAAAATTTAACTTACATATTGACGTTGCTGCAAGTTTGGTTAATATTTTGGGTCATTTAGAAAATCATCCAGTTTGGGCTTTTTTCTTAGAACAACCAGATTTAACAATTAGAGCTCGCATTCGTTCTCGTGGTCCTGAAATTAACTCCATTGCTAGACAATTTAAAGGCGGAGGTCACCTTAGAGCTTGTGGTGCTACTTTAAATAACAATCAAGAAATGACTTTTTTCATAGCTCAAATAAAAGACTCAATTAAAGCTTTTGAAACCAAATCCCAAGACAAAAATCCAAAACTAATTAAAAATTAATTAACAATAAAATTAATAAATTCAATAAATACACATATAAAAAAATCTCCAATAACCAATAATAAAATTAATCAAATAAAACTTTTATTTTGATAATTCTTTTTCCCTTTCCTTTCGGTTGTAAATTATTTTCATATTATAAATGATAAATATCAATTTAAAACAACATTCAATAAATGAAAAGATTAAAAAAATCATAAAGAAAGGATCCCCCAATAAATGTTTTTTGATACTATTGCTGCTATTTCAACTCCTTTAGGAACAGGAGGAGTTAGTGTAATTAGGGTTTCTGGCAACAATTCTATTGCAGAAATAAATAAAATTTTTAAAGGCAAAGACCTTACCAAAACCAAAACACACACCATTACTCACGGTTTTATCCTCAACAAAAACCAAACTATTTTGGATGAAGTTTTGATTTCTGTTTTTAAAACTCCTAATTCTTTTACTGGCGAAAATGTTGTAGAAATTAATGCTCATGGCGGTATTTTAATTACGCAAATGGTTTTAGAAAGAGTTTTGTCATTAGATATTAGATTGGCTTTTCCAGGCGAATTTAGCCAAAGAGCCTATCTTAATGGAAAAATGGACCTCATTCAAGCTGAATCCATTATGGACCTAATTCATGCCACTAATGAAAATGCCATTAAAATTGCTCATTCTGGTTTGCAAAAATACACTTCTCAATTAGTGACTTCTTTGCGCGACCAAATCCTTAATTTAATTGCTCAAATTGAAGTTAATATTGATTATCCTGAATATGATGACATTCCTCAAATCACCCAACAAAAAATTGCTTTGGAAGTTAAAAGTTTAATCAAGCAATTAGAAAATATTTTGAACCACTCCCATAAAAATAGATATCTTAAAGAAGGAATAAAAACTTTAATTGTTGGACGTCCCAATGTTGGTAAATCAAGCCTTCTTAATGCTTTTTTAAACGAAACCAAAGCTATTGTTTCTGATATTTCAGGCACTACTAGAGATTTTGTTGAAGCTTATTTTAATTGTCAAGGTATCACCCTTCATTTAATTGATACTGCAGGCATTCGTAAAACTGATGATCCCATTGAAAAAATAGGAATTTTAAGAACAGAAAAAATGCTTTTACAAGCAGAATTAATTTTATTAGTTTTAGATCAAAGCAATCATTTGCAAGAAGAAGATATCCAACTTTTGCAATTAACCAAAAACCATCCGCGCATTATTATAGGAAACAAAGCGGATTTGAAAAGTGATAAATTAATTTCTTCTCTTTCCAACAACTCTTCCCAATTATCCCCACAAGAAATTATTTCAGTTTCGAGTTTGGATAAAACAGGGTTTTTAGAGTTACAACAAACAATTTTAAAAAAATTCCAATTAAATGATATCCAACCCAAAGATTTTAATTATTTTTCTAATGCAAGACACATTAATCAAATCCAAATTGCTCTTCGATCTTTCCAAGATTTGCAACAAGCCCTTTTGCAATCAATGCCAATCGATATTTATTCTATTGATCTTACTAAAGCTTATCAAGCGTTAGGACAAATTATAGGTGATAATCAAGAAAATAGTTTAATTAAAGAATTGTTTTCTAAATTTTGTTTAGGAAAATAAAAGAAACCCAAAAAATAAGAAAATATCAAGAAAAAAACCCCCAACCAACATCATTTTAACTAAACTAATATTTTAACAAATACAAAGAAAGGAACAAATATGAAATTTATTGAAACCCAAATTAAAACCTTTGACACTATCATTATTCACGGACATAAAAATCCTGATGGTGATTGTTATGGTTCTCAACTAGGTTTAAAAAATATGATTCAAAATACCTTTCCTCATAAAAATGTTTATGTGGTGGGACAAACCAAAAACCATTTAACTTTTTTGGGTCAAATGGATGAAATACCAGATGAAACTTACCAAAATGCTTTAGTAATTGTAGTTGACTGCGGTACTACTCAAGCCATCAGTGACCAAAGATTTAAATTGGGAAAAGTCGTTATTCGAATTGATCATCATATTTTAATCGAAAATTATGGTAATTATCAATGGGTTGATGATTCTTTTGGTTCGTGCTCTGAGATGATTTACTTGTTAAAAGAAAAACTCAATTTAAACCTAACTTTTAAAGGTGCTTTGGCTATTTATGTTGGTTTAATTACAGATACTGGTAATTTTAGGTATCATAGAGTAAGTGCCCAAACTTTAAGAATTGCCTCAGAATTACTTAATTATGGTATTGATGTTGCTTTGGTGGAACAAAATATTAATAAAGTAACACTTAATTTTTTAAAATATCAAGGATATATATGTCAAAATATTATTGCTTGTGACGGGTTTGCCTATGTTTATGTGAATCAACAAATCATTGAACAATTCAACATTACTTTAGAAGAGGTTTTTTTGTCGATTAATATTTTATCTAATATTAAAAATTTTCCCTTTTATGCTCTTTTTTTTGAATGTCCTGATTCTAAAATTCAAGTGCGTATTTGTTCTAACGGACCGCAAATATATCATATTGTTCAAAAATATGGTTGTAAAGGTCACCTAAGAGCTTGCAGTATGTTTTTGCCATCCGAAAAAGAAATTTTGCCTTTTGTTGCTACAATAAAAAAAGAAATTGCACCCTTTTTCAAAACCACTTAAAAATTTAGATTCCAAATAATAAACACCAATCAACTAATTACTAAAAAAAGACTCCTTTTTTCTTGTGATTTGTGTTATAGTTATGATATATGTTATTTAATTTTTTAGTATAAAACACACATTATATCACACATTATTATTTAGATAAAATTTTTTGCCCTTTATTATTTTTTCTCCTCCATTATCTTTGTTTTTCCCTAATTTTTTAAAAGATCAAAAAACTAAAAACTACAAAAGAAAGGGTTTTTATGATTAAAATCAGCTTTTTTGACAACCAAATACAAGAATTTATTTCAGGTATAACTCCTTTGGCAATTTGGAAAAAACACTTATCTACACATTTCAAAAAACCAGTTGCAGCCCTTTTCAACGACCAACCAATCGAACTTGATTTTCCTTTGAAAGAAAACGGCAATTTAGAAATTTTAACCGAATCTGATCCTAAATCTTTGGAAGTTCTTAATCACAGCACCGCTCACCTTATGGCGCAAGCCGTTGCAAGACTTTATCCAGGTGCCCTTTTTACAGTAGGACCTGCCATTAAAGAAGGATTTTATTATGATATTGATTTTCAAAATCACACCATTTCGGAAAAAGGTTTTCTTGCCATTGAAAAAGTAATGCATCAAATTTCTTTGGAAAACCACCCCATTACAAGAGAAGAAGTTTCTTTCGAACAAGTGCAAAAATTATTTGCTTGCAACCCTTATAAACAAGTTTTGCTGGAAAAATTTCGCGACCAGACTATCAGTATTTATCGTCAAGGAGAATTTTTTGATCTTTGCCGTGGCGGTCATGTAACCAAAACAAGCCTTATTAAACATTTTAAACTTTTAAAAATATCAGGAGCTTATTTTCAAGGAGATACCAAAAACAAAACTTTGACTCGCATCTATGGTACTTCTTTTTTCAAAAAACAAGCGCTTGCGGACCACTTGCAACTTTTGGAAGAAAGAAAAGAACGCGACCACAAAAAACTTAACAAAGAACTAGATTTATTCATGTTTAATAAAGAAGTTGGTTTGGGACTTCCCTTTTGGCTTCCTAAAGGAGCTACTGTAAGGCGCATCGTTGAAAGATATATTGTTGACAAAGAATTAAGTTATGATTATCATCATGTCTATACGCCCATTATGGCAAATACTGAAC
This sequence comes from Hydrangea phyllody phytoplasma, assembly GCF_036985185.1. Taxonomy (NCBI): domain Bacteria; kingdom Bacillati; phylum Mycoplasmatota; class Mollicutes; order Acholeplasmatales; family Acholeplasmataceae; genus Candidatus Phytoplasma; species Hydrangea phyllody phytoplasma. Next base: position 25,177 of record NZ_BSDA01000005.1, on the reverse strand, counting down.
TTTACCGTATTTCTGGACATTTGGACCATTATGCTTCTAATATGTTTCCCATCATGACTTTGGAAAATGGTGAAAAACTAGTTTTAAGACCAATGAATTGCCCCCATCACATGATGATTTATAAAAAAACTCCTCATAGTTATAAGGAATTGCCTTTGCGTATTGCTGAATTAGGAATGATGCATCGGTTTGAAAAATCAGGAGCTGTTTCTGGTTTACAAAGAGTAAGAGAAATGACTCTTAATGACGCTCATATTTTTGCCTGTCCTGACCAAATCAAAGAAGAAATGAAAAAAATTATTAATTTAATTTTAGAAGTTTATCGTGATTTTAATATTAAAAATTATGAGTTGCGCCTAAGTTATCGTGACCCTAATGACACAGAAAAATATTTTAATGACGATCAAATGTGGCATCACGCTGAAAAAATCCTCAAAGAAACTATTCAAGAATTGAGCCTACCCTTTAAAGAAGCCATCGGAGAAGCTGCCTTTTATGGTCCTAAATTAGATGTGCAAGTGTTTACTGCCCTAGGCAACGAAGAAACATTATCAACAGTACAACTTGATTTTTTGCTCCCTCAAAAATTTGATCTTACTTTTATTGGAGAAGACAACAAACACCATCGTCCTGTTGTCATTCACCGCGCAGTTGTTTCTACTATGGAAAGATTTTTAGCGCATTTAGTAGAAGAAACAAAGGGTGTTTTTCCTTTATGGTTTGCTCCTGTACAAGTGCTTTTAATTCCTGTGTCTGCTCCTCTACATTTGGAATTTAGCCAAAAAATTAAAGAAATGTTACAATTACAAAATTTCAGAGTAGAAATTAATTCCAAAGATACTACTTTGGGTTATAAAATTAGAGAAGCACAAAAATTAAAAATTCCTTATCAAGTTGTAATTGGCGACAACGAAATGACTAACAATTTAATTACTTTTAGAAAATATGGCTCTCACCAACAAACCACAATTAAAGTTGATGAGTTCGTTTCTTTATTAAAAGACCAAGTTTTGCAAAAAAAATAACCTCTTAATTGCCAAAATCCCCCAAAAACTATTGACAAACCGCACTTTTTATTATATAATTAGGACGGTATTGTTATTGTTTTATTTTATAATATTCAAAATACAATTATAAAAATTATCAAAGATTTTGTAATAATCTTATGATATTAACGTGAAAAGAAGAGTTTTCTCTCGCCTGATTAACAATTAGTTTTTAGGCAAATGGCACATAAACATTTAATTTTTTTGTAAAAAAAATGCAAAAAACATTTAGTGTTAGTTATTTTAGAGAAGAGAAATGTTCATTGGGCGTTTCTCTTTTTTTATTTTATTTTCTCTTTTTGCCTTGTTTCATTTTCATGTTATGTCATTTCATTTCATTTTTACAAAATAACCCCAAACCTAAAGGAGGTTTTAAATATTAAAATCAACAAATTTAAAAAAAGTTCCAATTCCGATTTATATAATGAAAATATCCCACAAGGAAAATACCTCATTATTGATGAAAAAGGCGAACAATTAGGTGTTTTTGACCAAAAAGAAGCTTTAAAATTATCAGAACAAAAAGAAATTGATATTGTAGTGGTAAACGCAGATGCCTCACCGATGGTAGCGCGACTAATGAATTATCAAAAACATCGTTATAACCAACAAAAAAAACTTCGTGAAGCCAAAAAGAAAACCCAAATTATTGTTTTAAAAGAAATTCGCCTCAATCCTACCATTGATAAAAATGATCTAAATACTAAAATTAAACAAGCTCAAAAATTTTTAAAACAAGGCGATAAAGTAAAAGTTAGTATGCGTTTTCGTGGTCGTATGATTAATAATTTTCAATTAGGAGAAACAGTTTTTAAACAAGTTATGCAAGATTTGAAAAACCTATCTCAAATTGAGACTCCTTTAAAATTACAAGGCAATCAACTAACAGCAGTTCTGTCCCCTTTAAAATAACCCTTAAAGGTTATGAATGGTATTTGAATGGCTGAAAAATTACCCAAAGCAAAACGCGACTCAACCAATTTACAAACCAAAAATATTTTTTTGCACCCAATTAAAAATTAAAAATAAATAAAATAAGAAAGGATGATTAAAGTGATTAAGAAAAAATCCCACAGCGGGCTTAAAAAACGAATTAAAATTACTAAAAAGAAAAAATTATTAAGAGGCCACGCCTACAAAAATCACCTTGCAGCTTCCAAAACTACTAAACAAAACCGCCAACTAAGAGGAGTTACTTGTGTTAAACTTTGTGATTACAACAGAATCAAAACTCTTATTAGAGGATTATAGAAAGGAAAAAGAATATGGCAAAAATTAGTTTTACTCCTGCAAGACACCGTCGTCGCAAAAAAGTTTTAAAAATGGCAAAAGGATATTTTGGTTCCAAAAGCACTCTTTACAAAACAGCTCACGAGCAAGTAATGCGCTCTTTGCAATACGCTTATAGAGACCGCAAACAAAGAAAAAGAGATTTTCGTAAATTATGGATCTCCCGTATTAACGCTGGTGCTATGTTATGCGGCATGCAGTATTCTCGTTTAATGCACGGACTTGCTTTGTCAAAAGTAGATGTTAATCGTAAAGTATTAGCAGATTTAGCACACTTACAACCAGAAACTTTCGCACAATATGTTCAATTAGCAAAAGAAGCCTTAGTGCAATTTCAACAAACATTAAAACAAAAAGAAGCGCAAGTAACTAAATTACAAGAAGAACAATTAAACCAACTTGCACAAAAAGAAGAAAAACCATCTCAACTTGAAAAAACCCCAAAAACACAAACCACTCAAGAAAAATTAGAAGAAGCAAATTCGCCAAAATTAGAAAAAAAAGAATTAAAAGAAAATACTCCTAAATTAGAACAAAAAGAACCCACTCAAACAAAAGAGCAAGAACAAACACAAGAATTACAACAAGAAAAAACAGTTGAACCTGTAAAAGCTGTTGAAGTTTTGCAACAAGAAACACAACCACAACCCGAAGAAAAAACTTCTCTACAACCTGAAAAAGTTTTATCTACTGAACTTTCTGAGGAAAAATCCGATGATGCTTTGGAAACAAAACCACAAACTACCCAAGTTAAAGCAAAAAAACCCTTTTTAGATTTATCTAAAATGTTGCTTCCTGAGTTAAAAAAATTAGCTAAAGAACACAAAGTTCCTAATTTTCATAAACTTAAAAAAGCCGAAATTGTTACAGCTTTAAAAAAAGCTCTTGCTAAAAAAATAATTTAAAAATTTCAAAATACGTATTTTCATGATTTTTCATTTTTTAATTTTAAACTTGATTTGTATGTTTTTTCATGAATAATTATTTTTTAATTTTTCATTTTACAATAATTAGAAAAAATAAAATAGGAGTTATATAATATAATGAATCAAATTAAACAAAAACGTTTACAAGGATTTTACTCTTTATTATTGGCAACTTTTTTCCTTTTGGTAGCTGGATGTTGTTTTTTTGACCAAACTTTCCAACTTGGAAGTCTGAAATTCCAACTAGGATTATTTTTCTTAGGTGTCCTTTTATCGCTATTTACTTATTTAGTAGTTTTTAAAAAATACAAAAAAACTTTATCCAAGCTTCGTTTTTTCTTTGCCCTAGAAGCTTTTGTCTTTGTTTTTTTCATTGTTACTGTTTTTTTGTTACCAGGATTAGGCTTTTTAAATATTGATGATTTCAAAACCAAAAACCCTTTAGTTGGCAAACTTTTAACTTTTAACTATTGTTTATCATTGATGTTTGTTCTTCACAGCTTCATCAATTTAAATATTAATTATTTCAAGAAACAAAACTTTTCATTTTTCATTTTATATCTTTTAATGTTTGGATTTGGTTGTTTCGGATTAAGTAGCAATTTATTTGAAAACTTAAAAGATATCATTTTAAAATCATTTGCTGTTTTATCTTTAATGCACAGTATTTATCTTACATTTACAGGAATTAAACAATTCCAAACCGCTAGTTTACACGCACCCAAAAAGGAGAATGAAAATGAGTGATTTAGTTTCTTTATTAAAAGATTTAACAATGTTAAATGGTATTCCAGGTCAAGAAAAAGCAGTTGCTAATTATGTAGTTGACAAAATCAAAAACCAAGTAGACTCCATCGAATATGATAATTTAGGCTCTGTGATTGCTTGTAAAGGAAAAACAGGACCTCGCATTATGTTTGCAGGACATTTGGATGAAATAGGCTTAATAGTTAAGCAAATTACTCCAGAAGGTTTTATCAAATTCCAAACTCTTGGTGGTTGGTTTTCTCAAGTGATGCTTGCTCAAGTTTGGCAAATTCACACCGATAAAGGCGTTCTTAAAGCAGTTACTGGTTGCAAACCTCCGCATGTAATGTCTTTTCAAGAGCGCAATCAAGTTATCAACACTTCTTCTATGTATTTAGATATTGGAGTTGCCAACAAAGAAGAAGCCTTAAAATTAGGCGTTCGCGTTGGTGATATGGTAACTCCTTATATAGAATTCAGCACGCTTGGTAATTCTGATTATTTCCTTGCAAAAGCCTTAGATAATCGCGTGGGAGTTGCAATTGTGATGCAAGTTTTACAAAATGTCAATCCTACTACCAATCAATTTTTTGGTGTTTTTACTACCCAAGAAGAAGTAGGACTACGCGGAGCTCAAACCAGTGCTCACAAAGTACACCCTCAAATTGCTATTGCTGTTGATACTGGTATTGGAAATGATGTTCCAGGGGGCGAAAAAGAAGGGCACACTCTAGGAAAAGGTCCTCAAATTTTAGTTTATGATGGGGGCTTAGTCGCTCACAAAGGATTGCGTAATTTTGTCCTTAAAATCGCTGCCCAAAACAATATCCCTGTGCAAGAAATAAGTGGCAGTGGTGGTAGAACTGATGCTGCAACTATGCATTTAGTGCGCGAAGGAGCCGCTTCCTTATCTTTTGGCGTTCCTGTACGCTACATTCATTCCCACACTTCTGTAGTTCACAAACAAGACATTATAAACACTGTTAAACTTTTAACTTTGTTAGTAAATCAATTAGACGAAAAAAAAGTTAACGAAATTTTATTTCAATAAAAACACTTCCAAAATTAAATAATTTCTCATTGGCAAACTAAATTATTTGAATAAAATATTTTAGTTTGTTTCTTGTAAATAGGCACCTTTTTATAACTTACAATCAAAATAAATTCATTTCAGACCACCTTATTTTGCAAACTTACACACCAAACCACAAGCAAATAATTTACTTTTGTTTTTATTTTGGCAAATGCAACAATTAAAAAAAGATTTTTTTAGTATAATATTATTAAGCAATTATTGCTTTTTTGAAGGAGAAATAAAAAAATGGTTTTTGAAAAAATTAAAGCTTTAATTGCCACCCAATTATCTTTAGACGCTTCTACAATTACTTTAGACACTCGTTTTAAAGAAGATTTAGGACTTGATTCGCTAGACGCTTTAGAACTAGTTATGGAAGTAGAAAAAACATTTCAAATCAACATTAGTGATGCAACTTTACAAAATTTTAAAACCGTTCAAGATATCGTTTTTTACATCACCAAAAACACCCCTTAAACTAACTAATTTTCTTTTTTAATCATTTTCACAATTAATTTAAATTTATTCCCACATTATAATACATTATAAAAGTTAAAACAAATATAGAAGGTTTTCGAGTATGACAAAATTAATTTATGATTTTAAACAAATAGAACATAAATGGCAACTTTATTGGCAACAAAATAAGGTTTTCAAAACTCAAGATAACTTTTCACAAAAGAAATTTTATTGTCTTGATATGTTTCCTTATCCTTCTTCTGAAGGGCTTCATGTAGGCCATATTGAAGGTTATACTGCAAGCGATATTATGAGTAGGTTCAAACGCATGCAAGGTTTTAATGTTTTGCATCCTTTTGGTTGGGATTCATTTGGGCTGCCTGCCGAACAATATGCTTTGCAAACAGGCAAACCCCCCCGAACTTTTACTTATGAAAACATCAATAATTTTAAAAAACAAATTCAAAGTATTGGTAAAAGTGTTGATTGGGATAGAGAACTTGCCACCTCAGATCCTTATTTTTATGCCTGGACTCAATGGATTTTTAAAAAACTTTACGAAAAAGGACTAGCAGTTCTCAAAAATACAGAAGTAAATTTTTGCCCTAATTTAGGAACAGTGCTTGCTAATGAAGAAGTAATTTCTAATGAAAAAGGGATGTTTTCTGAAAGAGGCAATCATCCAGTTGTTAAAAAAAAGATGAAACAATGGGTTTTAAAAATAACTCAATATGCAGACAGACTTTTAGACGACCTTAATTTAGTTAATTGGCCTTTAAATGTGAAAGAAATGCAAGCTAATTGGATTGGCAAAAATCAAGGTGCCATCGTCTCTTTTCCAGTTTCTGACCAAAAAATAACTTTAAAAACTTTCACTACTCGCCCTGATACTCTTTTTGGTGTAACTTTTTTAGTAATAGCGCCCGAACACGAATTAGCCTTACAACTCACCAAACCCGAATACCAACAAGCAGTTAACAATTATTTGGAATTAACCAAACAAAAAAAAGACTTAGAAAGAGACATCAATAAAGACAAAACAGGTGTTTTTACGGGTAGTTTTGCAATTAATCCTTGCAATAAAACCAAAATTCCTATCTGGATTGCTGATTATGTCCTTCCTCATTATGGCACAGGTGCTTTAATGTCTGTTCCTTGTCATGATCAAAGAGATTTTGAGTTTGCTCAAAAACATGGTCTAAAAATGATTCAAGTTATAACTCCCCCGTCTTCTGATTTGGAAAATCCTACCGCCAACCAAACCAACCCTCCCTTAACTGAAGCTTATACGGGAGAAGGCATCCAAATCAATAGTGATTTTTTAAATGGTCTTAATAACGAACAAGCCAAAACTAAAATGTTGCAATTTTTAGAAAAAAATAATCACGGGTACTCTCATTATACTTATAAATTGCGTGATTGGGTCTTTTCGCGCCAACGATATTGGGCAGAACCCTTCCCCATTTATTATGATGACACCAACAATAAAATTTATACTGATAGCGACGCAAACTTGCCCATAGAACTTCCTTTTTTGGAACAAATTAAACCATCAGGCACAGGCGAATCGCCTCTCTCCAAAGCCCATTTTTGGTTATATTTTGAAAAAGATGGCAAAAAATATCGCAGAGATTCTAACACTATGCCACAACTTGCAGGTAGTTCTTGGTACTATATTGGCTATATTTTGAAAAATTATTTGGGTCTAATCCCATTAAATACCACCAAAGCAAAAGAACTACTTGACTATTATTTGCCAGTAGACTTATACATTGGAGGAACAGAACACGCTGTTGGTCATTTACTTTATGCACGTTTTTGGCATAAGTTTTTATACGATCTGGGTTTAGTTTCTACCAAAGAACCTTTTCAAAAATTAGTTAATCAAGGTATTATTTTGGGAAATGATCACACTAAAATGTCTAAATCCAAAGGCAACGGCGTAAGTTCTTCTTTAATGCTTGCACGCTACGGCGCTGATGTACTGCGAATTTATATCATGTTTATGGGTCCGTTAGAAGATATTAAAAGTTGGTGTGAAAAAGGTTTCAAAGGAATACAACGTTTTTTAAATAGAGTTTATCAAATGTTTTCTTTTGCAATGCCAAATGATTTTGAAACTTCTCTAAACGCTATTTATCATCAAACCATTTTTCAAACAACCCAAGATTATGAAAAATTGAAATTCAATAAAGTTATTAGTCAATTAATGATTTTTGTCAATCAAGTTTATAAACATCAAAAAATAGGCAAAAAACAAGCACAGACCTTTTTGCAACTATTAAATCCGATTGCTCCTCACTTGACAGAAGAAATTAATCAAACTATTTTGAAAAATAACAACCAACTAGTTGCTTTCACTTGGCCTTTGCATGATAAAACTCATTTAGAACAACTGCAAGTAAAAATTATTGTGCAAGTAAATAGTAAATTAAGAGCTGTTTTGGAACTTCCTTGTGATTTGTCTTCAGAACAAATTAAAACTCTAGCTTTGCAAGATGCAAAAGTTAATAAGTTTGTATGCCATAAAAACATTCAAAATATGATTTATATTCCCAATAAATTATTAAATATTATTGTTAATTAATTAATATTAACATCAATATTAATTTTTGGTGGCAATTGTGTATTTTAATCAAAACCACTTTTAATTTTAATCTTCAATTTTTAAAATTATTTAAGCACAACTAATATTATTAAGCACTTTCACAAAATTTAATAAAAAAGGTAAGTTAACATGAAATTAAATAAAAAAGGACTTTTAATAGTTCTTTCAGGACCTTCAGGAGTTGGCAAAGCTACTGTGAGAAAAGCTTTGTTTGAAATGACTAATCATAATTTTGTGTATTCTGTTTCTGCTACTACCAGAAAACCGCGACCAGGTGAACAAGACGGTAAAGATTACCATTTTCTAACTAAAGAAGAATTTGAAAAAGGGATTGAAAATAATTGTTTTTTAGAATGGGCTAAATTTATTGATCATTATTATGGAACTCCTAAAAAGCAAATTCAAGATTTTTTAAAACAAGGAAAAGAAGTGTTTTTAGAAATTGAAGTTGAAGGAGCCACTCATTTAAGAAAAAAGCGTATGCCAAACACAGTTTTTATTTTTTTGGTTCCGCCTGAAAAAAAAGCTCTCTACGATCGTTTAAAAAAACGCGGCACTGAACAAGAAGCAAATATTGCAAAACGAATTGCCAAAGCCAATAACGAGTTTCACTTAGCTCACAAATACGATTATATTGTAGTAAATGATGAAGTGGATAATGCTGCTGACCGTATTATTGCAATTATTAGAGCAGAACATGCCAAAACGAAACGCAGTATTCGTAATTATTTAAAAATATTGGAGGATAATGGTTATGCAGAACAATAGTAAACCAAATAAAAAAAAATACAATAAGGAAGGTTTGATCTATCCTTCGATTGATAAATTGTTGGATCAAATTAATTCCAAATACAAATTAGTTCATATTGCAAGCAAAACTGCTCATGTGATAGAAGCTCAAAAAAAAGATTTGCCTGAACTTGTGTGTAATAAAGTAGTTGGTAAAGCTTTGGAAGAAATTATTAATGATAAAGTTAAATTTGTCTTTAAGTAATTAATATTTAGGTACCATTTCACAATTGATAAAATAAGTTAAATTACAAATAATATTGTGTAATTTAACTATTTTTTTTATAATTGCAATTCATCTCACCTTCCTTTTATTTTTCCACCATTTATTATTTTTAATCACATTTTTTAACTTTGCAAGCGAGGTAAAATCCATGAATAAAACACATTTTAACCACATTTCAGTTCTCAAACAAGAAGCCATAGATTTTTTAAAGATAAAGCCCGAAGGCATTTATGTAGATGCCACTTTAGGACAATGTGGGCATACTATAGAAATTGCAAATCTTTTGCAACAAGGGTTTTTATATTCTTTTGACCAAGATGTAGAAGCTTGCACAAACGCTAAAAAAATCTTGCCCCCACATTTGCCAATTGAAATAATTCATAGCAACTTTTCGCATTTAAAAACCCAATTAGCACAACAAAATGTTTTTCAATTAGATGGTATTTTATTTGATTTAGGGCTATCTTCTTGTCAAATTGACAATCCCCAAAGAGGATTTAGTTATTTGCACAACACTCCTTTAGATATGAGAATGAATGTTGATCAAACAATTACTGCACAATATATTTTAAATAATTACTCCTTTGCACAATTAAAAAATATTTTTAAGGTTTATGGTGAAGTTAAAAATGCTGCTTTGGTTGCCTCAGAAATTATTAAACAAAGACCTTTGTGCACATCTTATGATTTGGTTGCCATCACTGATCGATTTTGCAATCGCCAAAAAGGACATAGTGCTAAAAAAATATTTCAAGCATTGCGTATCGAAGTTAACCAAGAATTAGAATCTTTAAAACAAGCCTTGGAACAAAGTCTTGATTTGTTAAAACTCAATGCCAGGATAGTAGTTATTAGTTTTCATTCGTTAGAAGACCGCATTGTTAAACATTTTTTTAAAAAACATAGTACTTTTGTTTTGCCTAAAAAATTGCCTATTACAATTATGCCCCAAACTCCTTTAAGTATTATTACTAAAAAAGCTTTTTTGCCAAGTGAGGAAGAAATGCAAAATAATTCGCGTAGTATTTCTGCTAAACTGAGGGTAGCTGTCAAAAATGGTTAGTTATCTAAATAAATGAAATAGTTAGCGCGCCTCCTCTAAATATCACCTTTTGCCTCCCAAAACCCCTCTAATTTTGATAAAATATAATATGTGTTATAGTTTTATTTACACATATTTTCAAGTTGTTTGACCCAACCAAAACATTAGATGGAGGTTTTTTGTGGTTAAAACAAAAGCAACAACACAAATTTTAATTAATGAAAAAAGAAATAGAAAATTTTTATTAGAAGGAAACTTATGGAAAGTAATTTTTTATTTTACCTTTCCTATCATTATTTATTGGATTTTTCAAAATGCATCAGATGCTATTGATCTTTTTATTTTAAAAAGAAATCAAATTTCAGATAATCAACTTACCTTTGTAAGTCGCGTACATATATTTAAAGGTATTCTTGTTTCTTTTGGTATTTCTATTGCCACAGGAGGAGTTATTTTAGTAGGGCGTGCTTATGGACAAAATAATATTAATAAAATGCACCTTTATTTGGCAAAAACGTTTGTTCTTTCCATTTTAACTGGCTTTATTTTGGTCTTTTTATGCATTTTTGTTTTTAAAAGTTTCATTGCAACTAATATTTTAAAAATTAGTCAAAATGCAATTGAAAACAATGAAGGTATTAAATATTATAATCTTATTATATTTTCGCTTGTTTGTATCATTATAAATACAGTTTTTTTAAGTTTGGAGCGTGCCAAAGGTAATAACAAAATTGCTCTTTTTTTAAATATTTTAAACGCTTCTGCTAAAATTATTTTTTCTTTTGTTCTTTTTCATTATTGGAATTCTTCCATGGTTTCTTTGGCTTTGGCTACTTTGATTTCTAACGGAATTGTTACTTTATTTGCTTTGTGGTTTTTATTTTTTGACAGCAAAAATCCCTTCCGTATTATTTTATCCAAAATCAGTTTTGATAAAGAATTTTTGAAAAAACTTTCTAAATTAGCTATTCCTGTTTGTGCTAGTATTAGTATTTATAGTGTTGGCAAATTAATTGTAAGTATCATTGTTAAAGAATGGTACGGCGATCCTCAAGGAATTAGTAGTTCCCAAATTGGAGCTAATTTAGCCTTAGCAGTAACTATTAATAATGTCTTTTATAATGCACTTAACTCTTTTTCTGATTCCCAAAATGCTATTATATCTCAAAATTTAGGTCATAACAATCTTAATAGAGTCTTTGAAGCATTCAAAAAAATTATTTTTTGTATGTGTGTTTTGGCTTTAATAGGTTCTTTGATTAATATTTTTGGTTATAAGTTAATTTTGCCATTATTTCATGATAGTCCTTGGGAAAAGATTCCTAGTTTGGAACAAGATGCTTTCCGTACTTTATTATTTTTTGAAACTACTAGCTTATGGTTATCGTGTGGTTCTATTATTATGTTTAATTTTTTATTAGCTTTTAAACGCGTAGGACCTTCGGTTTATCTGAATTTTTTAAGAACTTTAATTCGTATCTTTTTTATTGTTCTTTTTTCCAAACACTTTTTAAATCAAGGTGTAATGGGAGTAGGTTTGAGTATTTTTCTTAGTAATTTTATTTGTTTTATCATTACATTATTAATTTTTGCAACTTTTTATCTTAAATTAAAACGTGATAAAACATTTGAACAAGATTAAATATTTTATATATTGTAATAACTTTTATATTGATAATTATTTAATAATAGGAGATTTTATTATACTCAAATAAAATACTTCCAAATTTAACATTCTTTTAAATTATGTTTTGAATCTTAATATGTAAATAAAAAACCACCCTTTTAGGGTGGTTTTTTATCTTTGTGCTGTCTTTTATAATGAGGTTAATAAAGTAAATTATTTATCAAAAGATTTTGTTTTTTTCTTTTTGTCTTTTAGTTTGGGGTTTTTGGGACTTTGTAAAAGTCTTAATCCATTGAAAATAACTAAAAGTGTGCTTCCTTCATGTAAAGTGACTGCCCAAGGTAAATTTATGTATCCAAAAAGATTACAAAGATTCAAGATACAAACTACTACCATAGCAAAAATAATATTTTGCCAAATGATTTTGCGTAGTTTGACAGCTACTTGGTGAGTATAGATAATTTTTGATAAATCGTTTTGCATTAAAACTGCATCTGCTACATCCATTGCCACATCAGTACCGTTTTGCATCGCAATTCCTACATCAGCAGCTGTAAGGGCAGGAGCATCATTGACACCATCACCTACCATTACTGTAGTGCCTTTTTCTTTTTGTAGTTCTTGAACTTTTTCTAGTTTATAGGCAGGTAGAATATCTCCCCAAGCTGCTTTGAGATGAAGTTTTTTTTGTAAGATGTAAGCGATTTGTTGGGTATCTCCTGTAATTACTGCAGTATAGATGTTTTTATGGTTGAAGTATTGCATTAAATGATAAGCTTGAGGACGTAATTTATCCAAAAGAGCTAAAGCCATAACAATGTGATTATTACAACTAAAATAAACGATGGTTTTGCCTTCGGATAAAAATTTTTGCGTTTGGGCTTGTAAAGATGCACAGATTGGAGTTTGGGTAAAAGCAGCAGCTTTGGCAATTTTATAATGATTGTTTTGATAAAAAGTTTCAAGGCCGATGCCAACTGAGCTAGTAATTTCCATTTGGAGGTGAGATTTGTGGTGGAAATGGTTTTTAATAGCTAGTGCTAAAGGATGGTTGGATTTTTGTTCCATCCCTAATAATATATCTAAATATTTGTTATACTTTTCTTCAGAGATTTCGGGGGCTACATAAACATCAGTGACTTGAGGTTTGCCTTCGGTAAGGGTTCCTGTTTTGTCGCATGAAAAAGCTTTGATATCTGCCATTTTTTCCAAAGATCTGCCGTTTTTGAATAAAATCCCTTTTTTAGTGAGGTTAGAAATAGCTGCAAGAGTGGAAGGAATGTCAGCTGCAGCTAGGGCACATGGAGATGATACAGTTAAAAAAATCATTGTTTTGTGTAGCCAAGTGCTAAATTCGAAATTGGGATTACTTGGTTCAGCAAAATGTAGTATTCCTGCAAGACCAAGGACAACAACAACTGTTGCCATAACAGTTTTTACATAAATTGGTTCTATTTTTTTAATTAAAGTAGCAGTTTTGGAAATATTGTTTTGGGTTTGGCTTACTAATCTTACAATTTGGGCAAAAACAGTCTTTTCGTTAGTAGCTGTGACACACATAACAAAATGGTTGCTGCCGTTAATGGTGCTGCCGTAGACAAAATCGCCTGGTTGTTTGTCACAAGGAATGCCTTCGCCTGTAATGTTAGCTTCGTTAATGTTGGGATTGCCCGAAACAATGACGCCGTCAGTAGGGATTTGGTCGCCTGGTAAAATTAAGACTAAATCATTGATTTTGAGTAGTTTGGAAGGAATAATTTCAGTACTGCCGTCTTCTTTTTGTAATCTTGCTTCTGCTACTTGAAGCTTTAAGAGATTTTTGATTTCTTTTTGACTTTTTGCCTCAACGTATTCTTCTAAAAAAGAAGCTCCTGAAAATATGAAAATTAATAAAATGCCGTCGTTGTAGTTTTTTAAATATAAAGCTCCCAGAGCCGCTAAAGTCATTAAAATATGAATGTTGGGAGTGAATTTTTTAAATTTGCAAGTATCTTGCCAAGTTTCTATAAAGCCTTCTAAAATAACATGATAGCCGATTAAAAATAAAAGTGCCAAAGAAACAAGAACTAATACTAGTGTGTTTGTGCAATTGTGAGAATGCAAATATAGAGCAAATAAACTATATAAAAATGTTCCTATAACAAAACAAATTAATGGTTTTTTATCGTTGTGTTCGTGATTGTGGATGGATGAAGAATTGCTGCAACAAAACAAATTTTTATACCTCTTTGCTTAATTTTTTTGGATAAATATAATTGTAAATATTTTAGTAATGTAAAGTATGTTTGGAAAAAGTGTTAATGGATGAGTTGTTTGTTAGTTTTGGGTTTTTAGTTTCGCATTTGCAAAATTTTTTTAATAAAATGGCGTTTTGAATTCAAAACATGTAAAAAAATTCCAAAAAATCTGGAATTTTTTAAAGTTAATAATTATTAATTTTCAGAATTTTGAGAAAAATCTTCTTCTTGTGGAGGGTTATCTAGCAAATCTTGGTATTTGTTTTTGATGCAATTTTCAATTAGTTGACGGGTTTCTGAATTAATGGGATGAGCGATATCTCTAAAGTTGCCTTTGGAAGTTTTTCTACTTGGCATAGCAATAAATATACCTCTTTCTCCTTCTATAATTCTGATGTCATTAACTACAAATTGGTTTTCAAAAGTGATTGAAGAAACTCCTCTTAATCTACTTTCACCGTTGATTTTTCTAATTTTTACATCGGTAACTTTCATTTCTTAAGCCTCCAGTTTTGCTTCATTTTATATTAAATGCTAAATTATTATTCGTTATTTATTATTAATTATTTATGGTTTGTGTAATGATACAAATTAAAAATTACAAATAAAATATAAATAATAATTGGATACAGTTAATATTTTAATGGTTTTTTTATTTAAAAAAAGATTAATATTTAATTTTTTGATATTGATGTTTAATATCGGAAAAAAGGAAAATCATTTCCTAATGAGTTTTGTGATTTATTTTCAATATGAAAAGTTTTATTATTTTATGACATATTAAAAAAAATAAACCATTTAACAGTTAATTTTTGAAAAGTTTCTAAAGTTACCTGTTCGGCTCTAATTTGTAAAGGGATGTGATGTTGTAAGAAAAAAGGAATAATGGTTTCTTTGGATAACAAAAATTGACAAGATAAGTTGTTGAGTAAAGTTTTTCTTTTTTGTTTAAAGGAAGCTTTTACAAACTTGATAAATTGTTGCAAGAAAGTAGGGCAAATGTTGTTATTTTTAGTAAGTTTAATAACAATACTGTCTACTTTGGGTGCAGGAAAAAACATATGTCTTTTAACTTCTTGGGTTTTTTCAATACTAAATAGAAATTGAATAATTACAGATAAAGCGTTATAATTTTTGTTATTGGGTTGAGCCAGTAAACGCATTCCTACTTCTTTTTGAATCATAATAGTAGCATCATTAATTTGGAGAGTGTCAATAATTTTAAAAAGAATAGGTGAGGTAATATAATAAGGTAAGTTACCAATTAAACTTAATTTAGAGTTAGGACTAAAATAATGATCAAAATCTTTTAATAAATCTCTTTTTAAAAAATCATCATAAATGATATTAACATTGTTATGATTTTCAAAATTTAAAAAAGGTTTGAGAGTAGCATCAATTTCATAGGCTAAAACATGTTTAGCTTGAGGGACAATAATTTTGGTTAAAGCACCTTTGCCAGGTCCAATTTCTAAAACATTTTTGTCTGTGATGGAAGCCTTAGTTACAATTTTGTTTAATAAATTAACATCTGTTAAAAAATTTTGACCGTATTTTTTTTTGGTTGTATGATGCATTTGATTTCCTTAAATAAAATTGATATGGATGTTGGCTTTTGGGATTTGTTGTTAGTTGAGAATTGGGGAAGTTGTTTGGGAGGGGTTTATAGGGGAAGTTTTGGATTTATAAAGGGCGATAAAAAAATTTATTATCTTGTTTAGGACTACTTTTGATTAAACTTTTAATAATGGGGGATTCTTCTTTCAGACTTTTGAGTCTTCCCTTAGATTTAATTAAAATTTTGGTTTCAAATTTAGGCTTACTTTCGGAATAAGCATTTTGAAAAGCAGCATTACTTGAAGTATAATATTTAATATAATCGCGGTTTTGGTTGTGATATTGTTGCTTAATGTGTGCAATTTGTTCTTGGTTTTGGTCGTTATCATCTAAAATGTGCCAAATACGTCTATTGAGAAAATCATTACATAAATTTTTTAAAATGGTATCCTTACTATTTTTAAGATGTAGGATTAAACCGTTCATATAATAATCATCAATTGCTAAGTATTTGTCTAGGTCAGTTTGATTGTTTACAAAATTGTAAAAAGGTTGGATGTATGGGTCTACAGGATAGTTATTTTGTAATAAATCACATAAACGTTTACAAATTTTTTCTAAAATAGTGCTATAAGCTCTTACTTTGGGATGATAATAAACTTGCCAGAACATATGATAGCGGTTAATTAAATAATTTTCAATAGCAAAAACACCACTTTGTCTAAAGGCAATACATTTTTCGTTATTTTTGCTAGGATGAGGCTCAATTATCATGCTACGCATTAAACGTTCTAAATCGATATGCCCATAAGTGGCACCTGTAAAATAAGAATCTCGTTCTAAATAATCTAGTCTGTCAATATCAATTTGACTAGTTAAAATTTGTTCTATTAAGGGAAATTTCTTTGTTTTTTCAATCACACTAGCTACATCGTTTTTGAAATCAAGGCTTATTTGGTCTAATAAAGCTCCAATTTCTTTGTTATGTTTGATGATGCGTGCACTTTGCGTTTCGTGGTTTACGTCAAATAAGGTTTCAAAAGAATGAGAATAAGCACCGTGTCCAATATCATGTAACAAAGAAGATACTAGTAAAATTAATTTTTGGGTTTCAGAAAAGTGTTTTTTAATATTTGTAATTTTTAAAAACCGTCTTGCAAGTTCATAAACACCTAAACTGTGTGTAAAACGAGATTGTTCTGCTCCATGAAAGACGATGTTAGCGCCGCTTAATTGTTTTATACGTCTTAATCTTTGGAAAACGGAAGTATCAATTAATTTTTCAATCAATTCGTATTCCAGATAAATATAACCGTAGATAGGGTCACGAAAAACTTCAGATCTGAGAAACTTTTTAAAAGATGGATTGGTTGTTTGCATTGATTTTATTGAGGATAATTTTTAATTAAGTTTATTGAGTTTTTGTAATTTTTATCCTTATCCGTTTTACCTCCTTCTTGTTGTTTGCGTTTTTAAGAAGAGTTTTTATTGAGCGAAAGACACAAATGAAAGGAAATTTATGTCTTTCGTTCAATAAAAAAATAAAATAATTGTTAGTTATATTGTTAGTTTTGCTAAGGGGTGAAAATAAATATAGGTTATAAGGTCTTTGGGGTGAGTTGCAAGATCCTTATAACGCAAGAATTTAAGTTGACAAAATTATTTATTTTTTTACTTTTAATGATTTATTTCAGTAATTTAACAGTATCGCCATTTTTAAGTAAAAAAGCACTGCCGTCATCGGTATCTAAGTGGCATTCAAGTTTAAAATCGGGGTGTACTCTGCACAAAACTTGTTTTAAGATGCCAGGTTTAGTGCCTTCAATTTCAATACTTACCATTTGTTTGTCAGTAATGCCAAAATTTTTTGCATCTTGGGCAGATAAATGAATATGTCTGTTGGCAATAATAACACCTTCTTCAATGTCTACTTGACCTTTGAGACCTA
Organism: Hydrangea phyllody phytoplasma; assembly: GCF_036985185.1. NCBI lineage: Bacteria > Bacillati > Mycoplasmatota > Mollicutes > Acholeplasmatales > Acholeplasmataceae > Candidatus Phytoplasma > Hydrangea phyllody phytoplasma. The sequence continues at coordinate 7,600 of NZ_BSDA01000005.1, read as the reverse complement.
TTAAAGTGGCTTTGCCTGAACCTTTAATATCGCCTGAAGATCTAACAGGAGCTGTAAATCCGTGTCTTAAAGCATCGCTTTGACTAATTTCTATTTGGTCAAAAGTTCTTGTGGGTCCTAAAATCCGAACTTGTGGAAGAATTTTTCCTGATGGACTCATAACATCAATTTTTTCTTGGGCTGCAAATTGTCCTGTTTGTTTGAGGGGTTTGAAAAAAGTGAGTTGATAATTTTTTTGACCGAATAAAATATCTAGTGTTTCTTGTGATAGGTGAGTGTGTCTTCCTGAGATTCCTATTGGAATGTGATACATGTTTGCCTCCATTGTTTGCATTTACAGCTTTATTATAACATTTTTATTATAAAATGCCTCTTATTTTCTACATATTTTGATTTTTTTATTGAAGAATTGGTAAAAAGTTTTTGTGCATAAATAGTATATAATTTTTAGTAATTTACTTTATTATAACATGAATTATTAGAAATATTCAAGGTAATTTGTTTATTTTTTTGTTTTATTGTTTTGTTATGCTATATTTATTTAATGACAAATAAAAAGACCCTTTGTAAAAAGAGTCTGGGGTTTAAAGGTATTAATTAAAAGGCTTGTAAGTTAAAATAATAATTTATTAAATAAATATTGTTTTTGTTCATCAGTTTTATTTAATAAATCTTTCATTAAAGAATTGAGTAAATTTGTTTTTTCTTCTATTTGTTTTAAGGTTTTATTTAAAAAAGTGGCTATTTCATTTTGTGTTTCTAATGGGGGAAGAGTTATTTTTATTTTTTTTATTAGCTTTTGGGTGAAATTGGGAATGTGCCCTTGTTTTAAATTTTTTTGAATTTCGTTTTCTTTTTGTTTTAAATAAAAATAGAAATACAAAACATTAAAAGAATCATCTTTAGATTTTAAAATTTGTAAATTTTGAGTAGCCCAAAAAGGTTTAGTATGGAAATGAATATAACCACAACTACCTACACTAGTTATAGTTATAGTATTTTCAGGAGTATTAGATTTGTTATAAGATCCTTTTGGTTTTATACCTCCACCCCACACTTCGTAATCTCCATTTTTTTCACAATCTGATATATTTAAATCGTTTGAGAACCACTAAAATGGCACCATAACAAAATTAAATATTATACGACCAAATTAGTTATAAATTATTAAAAAGGAGAAAAGAAAGAAAAAAAATGCAAAAAATCAAAAAAAAAATTAACTCAAAAACAACTCGACGATTTAGAAGACAAATATTTCGATTTAAACCTCGAACACGAAACCAATTCGGATAATTGGTGGGTAATTACAAACCATATAAAAGATTACAAAACCCAAGCCAAAATACTATTTTAACCCCCAAAACCAGACAATGGTACGAAACGTTAGCAAAAAAAACCATAATATTGGCTCAAAAATTAAAAATAAAAGATATAATTATGTGCAAAAAACTTAGACACTCTTACGAATAAAATTAAAAAAATCCCATATTTTGATTTTATTTAAACATTACAAAACCCAAAACAAGGCTTTTATAAGTCTTGTTAAATCGGAGGTAAAAAAATGAAATTTCAAATTTCAAATGTTGAGTGTGTTAAAAATAAAAGACACTACTACACAAACAGAAACCTAGCTTGTGAAGAATTTTTTAATGATGAAGGAAAGCTAATAACCATAATACACTACAACGAAGACGGCTCAATTTTAAGCTGGGAAAGTTTTGAAATATTTTAAAAATATAAATTAAACAAAAAGTAAAAAGTTGTCCAAAGTTTTGGAACACCTCACAACAAGCTCTTACTATTATTAAAGAAAATAAAGCTTTATTAGATGAAATAGTATTACAATTGATGAAAAAAGAAACTTTAAATGAAAAAGATATTCAAACTTTATTAGATCAATTTGATAATAATAGTAATAAAGACCCAGTAATAAAGTAACAATCAAACAAAAATTAAATATTTTATATTTTTTTAATTAATTTAAGAAGAGACTTTTTAAGTCTCTTTTTTTTATATACAAAATTACAAGGAAAAAACTCATGATATACAGATTAGTGAGCAAAAAAATTGTTTTTTTTTTTTTTGATAAAATTATAGTAATAGTTATTATTTTTGCTAACTTCTATAAATAACTATTAGTTAAAAAATAAAAACATAACTATTTTACAAATTTATATAATAAAATATTTTTAATTACTTAAATATAAAATTATTATTTGCAAAAGATATTTTTATAAATAAATAAAAAAGTTAGCATATCCGTCAAGGAATTACCATTATAAAGGAGAAAAGTACCAAAAATGAATACAGCATTTTTAAAAAAATATAAAAAACATTTTATACAATTGTTAATTACAATAATTGTTGTAATTGTACTTAGTTTTTTTATTTATTTTAAATATATTAAAGCAGAAAATGATACTTCAACTGCTCCAAGTATGTCTGCAAATGTATCTGTTAAAACAAATACTACAAAAGAGGAGCAAATGAAAAATCTCAAAGAAGAGATTAGGAATATCAAACAAGAAATACAACAAAATGACGAAAATTTGGAAGAAACACAGCAACAACAAGAACAAATAGATAAAAATTTCCAATCAGAAAAAAATTTAAAAGATCCAGAATTAGATTTTTTATATCAAGGTCAAGATTTATCCAATTTCAAAACATTTCAATTACCAGATAATGACTTATCATTGACAATAAAAGATAATTTGATAAAAATACAAACAAATTATTTAATTAAAAAAAAAGAATACGAAAAAGCAAAACACTATTATCAAAAAGATAATAAACAATATGAGATATTGCAAAAACAAACTCTCAAATTACATTATAAATATGTTTTAACCGTTAAAGAATTAGAATTATTAAGTTTGGAAATAGAATTATTAAATGGGGATGAAAAAGCTTATAAAATAAAATTAGTGACACAAGAACAATGCAAAGTAAATTATCTTAAAGAGTTAGATAAAATCGCCCAAGAAAAAACTCAAGAAATGCTGAATGAAGAAATCTGTTTAGAAGAATTAACGGGATCTAAACATAATTGTAAAATTCAAGAAGGTTATTTTTCCGAAGCAATTAAACAATTAAAAGAATTAAAAGATTTTGTACAAAAACATCATAATAATTTATCCGAAAACGAAAAAATAACGGATTTTTTACAAATTACTAATACAGTAAAAGAAAATATAGAAAAAGTGCTAAATAAAAACATCATAAAAAATGTGACAGGCAATACTCAAACAGTTGAAACTGAATAATAAAGAATAATTCTAATATCATCAAAAGCATTCATAAAAGATAAAAAATTATAAATTTATAAATATAAAATTAAGATAAAAAATATCTTATCCAAACTATATGATAGCCATTTACAGAAAGGACAAATTATGAATTTAAAACATAATAAAATAATGATTGTTATTTTGTCATTTGTTTTTTTGTGTTTAATTTGTTTAGTTTTAGAGTGGTTTCAAGAATATTATAATCGTGGTAAATTATTAAATAATTTTGAAATTTTTCAAAAAATTAGAAGCAAAGAAAATAATATCCAAAAAATAAATATATATGAAGTAGGAGACAGCGTTTTAAGAAAAAATTCTTGTAAAAAAATAGAAATTGAAGAAAATAATGCTAAATATTATTATTCTTTTGTAGATATTAGTATGTATATGAGAGTATTGGAGTTTTTGGAACAAAATGATAAATTTATTCCTTATGAGTTTAGACCTAAATTGAGTCCTTTAAGTTTGATGTTGAATTTTTTTAGTGATATTAGTTCTATAGTTTTTTTATTTTATATAGTTTTATCAATAAAAGATGTCTTGCCTCCTAAATATAAAAAATATGCCTCTTCACTTACTACTTTATTAACCTTTAAAGATGTAGCAGGTAACGAAGAAGAAAAAGAAGAACTCAAAGAACTAATTGATTTTTTACAACAACCTCAAAAATATGAAAAGATGGGAGCACAAATTCCCAAAGGAGTATTATTATCAGGACCTCCAGGCACAGGAAAAACCTTACTTGCAAAAGCTTTAGCAGGAGAAGCAGGAGTGCCATTTTATGCTGTTTCTGGTTCTGAATTTGTAGAAATGTATGTAGGTGTAGGAGCTTCTAGAATAAGAGAATTATTTAAAGAAGCTAAACAAAATACTCCTTGTGTTTTATTTATTGATGAAATAGATGTTTTGGGTGGTAAAAGAAGTAATTCAGATTCTGGTGGTAGTCAAGAAAAAGACCAAACCCTAAATCAATTACTTACTGAAATGGACGGATTTACTAAATCATTAGGAGTTATTGTAATTGCAGCTACTAATAGAGTTGATGTACTAGATGATGCTCTATTGCGTCCAGGACGTTTTGACCGTCAATTTAATGTAGGCTTACCCGACATAAAAGCAAGACAAGCCATTTTAAAAGTACATGCCAGAAATAAAAAAATAGCTAAAAGTGTTGATTTTTTACAACTTGCCAAACAAACTCCAGGCATGAGTGGAGCCCAACTTGCAGCTGTTCTTAATGAATCCTCAATTTTGGCTGTAAGAAATAATAAAGATTTAATTACTTTGGAAGAATTAGAAGAAGCAATTGACCGCGTTTTAATGGGCCCTGCCAAAAAATCAATTAAATACAACCAAGAAGAAAGAAAAATGGTAGCTTATCACGAAGCAGGACATGCAATTATAGGACTTAAGTTGGAACATGCTCAAAAGGTGCAAAAGATAACTATTATTCCGCGTGGGAATTCGGGCGGTTATAATTTGATGATGCCAGAAAAAGAAACTTTCTTTTCATCTAAAAAACGTATGCTTGCCCAAATTACATCTTATTTAGGGGGACGTGTGGCTGAAGAATTAATCTTTGATGATATTTCTTCTGGAGCTTATGATGATTTTAGACAAGCTACCAATATTGCTAAACTGATGGTAACTAAATACGGCATGAGTGATTTAGGAGTAAGCCAGGATTCTGAGTTTTCTGATAAAATATTAATTGATAAAGAAATTAAAAAAATAATTGATAATTGTTATTTACAAGCCAAAGAAATCATTTCCCAAAATAAATCCTTGCTTGATAAAATAACTAATTTATTGTTAGAACAAGAAACAATTACCAAAGAAGAAATTGATAAATTAGATACAGATACAAAAATGACCCAAGATCCCCAAGAAACAAAAACTACTACAACAACTAAAAGCAAAAGCAAACAAAACACCAAAACTAAAAGAAAATTCAATTCTACTAAGAAGGTTAAATTAAATGAATAATCATGGTTTTTTAAAAAATAATAAACTAAAATTTTTATTAAGTTTAACAGTTATAACATTTATAGCAACTATAATTGGCATTGGAGCTTATAATTTAATAACTAACATGAACCAAAAATAGCCCCCAGAAGAAGAACATTACCAAACAGTACTACCTCAAATTGAAGCCCAAGAAACAAATGAAGAAGGCAAACACATAAAAACTACTTTTGTAGATGGCAAAACCCAAGAATTTGATCCAGAAACTCAAAAAATCATAGAAATACGCGACCGCGACAGTTCTGAAATCATATATAAAAAAAACAACAAAACTATTACATACGATCAAATAACACATGTAACTACAACCCAAAATAAAGATGGTTCCAAAACACAAAATAACCCAACTAAACCAGATATAATTAACAATATTTCACAAGATGGAAATACTAGAGTAAATACCAATCATAAAGCAGGCGAAATAATAACTACATTTAAAGGTGGAAAAAGTATCAAAACTGATACAACAGGAATAGAATTAGAAAAAACAGTAACCCTTGCAGATGGTACTATAGAAACTTGGGATACTTTGAGTGGCGCAATAAAAACAACAAAACCAGACGGAACAACAACAACAACATCTTTACCAGACAATACCCCAACAAAACAAATACAACAAGATAATAAAGTTTTTCAAAAATGAAAAAAAGTTCAATTCACCAAACAACAATCCCAAAATGCTAATTGTACTTTAAAAGAATTAAAAAAAGGTTGTTTTTCAGTACTAGAATTAAAAAATGCAGGTTTTAATGCCAAAGATTTAAGTAGTGCAGGTTTTACAGACCAAGAATTAAAAAATGTTGGTTTTAAAAAACATTGGTCCTTAAAAGGAAGAGTTTGGTAAAACCCATCTAAATAACTAAATTATAACAACCCAAACAATCACAATAATTATTGTAAGACTAGTTTTAACTAGTCTTTTTTTATTTTATAAACCATCAATTAATACTACTATTCAATAATAAAATATTTCTAACTGTTTTATTTATTATAATAATTATTAATTGCATAAAAATGTTATAATATATGCAGTTAAACAAACAAGAAAGGAGTCTTAATTATGAAAATCTTTAATTATAATAAATTAAAAGACTTTAAAATACCACATGATATTACAAACATATTAAACAGAATTTCACAATATCAAGGTCGTATAGAATTATTCATTCAAAAAAATAAATTAAAATCTCTTAATAATTTAATGATACAAGCAAAGATATTTTCAATAGAATCATCTAACAAAATTGAAGGTATTTGCACTACTAATAAACGCTTAAAAGAATTATCAATTAACAAAACTCAACCTACAAATAGAAACGAAGAAGAAATTATAGGATATAGAGAAGCATTAGATTTAATCAATCAAAACTTTAATCTTATTGAAATTAAACCTAATTATATATTACAAATGCATCAAATTTTATATAGTTATACAAGCATTAATGGAGGTATTTATAAAACAACTCAAAACTATATTACTCAAACATTGGAAAATGATAAAACACAAATAAGATTTATTCCAACAGAACCTTATTTAACCCCCATCAAAATGGAAGAACTATGTACTACTTTTAATGAAAACTTCAACAAACCCCAAACAAATAACCTCATCTTAATTTTTAATTTTATCTTTGATTTTGTCTCTATCCACCCTTTTACAGATGGCAATGGACGCATCCAAAGACTATTAATGTCTCTTTTATTATACAAAACAAACCACATAATTGGTAAATACATCAGTTTAGATAAAATCATTGAAAAAAGCAAAGAAACATACTATGAAACTTTACTATCAAGTTCTTATAACTGGCACCAAAATACTAATGATACTACTCCTTTTATTAGATATATGCTAGGTATTTTATTAAATGCTTATAAAACTTTTGAAACAACTATTATTTTACCTCATCTACAAAAACTAACTACCAAACAACAAATTAAATTAATATTTAACAACACCTTATTAAAAATAACTAAAGCCAAAATAATTGAATTATTATCTCATATAAGCCAAACTACAATTGAACTTTATTTACATCAATTATTAAAAGAAACATATATAACCAAAGTTAATAATGGTAAATTTAGCTATTATATTAAAAACTCTCAAAACTAAAATAATATTACATTTTACACCTCCATTATAAATACAAAATAAAAAAAATAATTCACCAAGAATAAAAAACATAATTATAAAAAATAAACACTATTTAAGACTAGTATAAAAACTAGTCTTTTTTTTATTGCCTTTATTGCCTTAAAAATTTCCTTTCCCAATTTCCTAA